>NZ_JBEXLC010000037.1:0-64940 GCF_040609795.1 Nocardia sp. NPDC004604 | reverse complement strand
TTTATTCCAGAATTCGTCGGATCCTTAGTTATTGGTATTATCGCAGTATTCGGTCATTGGTTAGCGCCAAGTGGTGATTTAGCTACTATTATTATGTGCGGCTGCTCCGCGCCTTTGCCCAGCATGTTCGTCGCGACGTCGATATGCCGGTATGCCTGCTCGGTGTCGCCGCTCCAACGGGCCAGCTCCGCCTTCGCCAGGGCCACCTCGGCCAGCGCATTAGGCCAGGCCGCCTGATCCGCGCCGCGCTGCGCCTCGGCCACCGCGGCCGCGCTCGCCTCCGGATCGCCCAGCAGCCAATACAACTGAGCCTGCCGCGCCCGCATCCGGACCACATCCTCGATCGCGCCGACCTCGGTGACCACCGCGATCGCCTGCTCGAAAAGCTCACACGCACTAGCGAATTCACCGCGGGTGGCCATGCGATCCGCCAACTCGGTCAGCGCGAACGAGATCCCCCAGCGCTCACCGACGGCCCGGAACTCGGCGAGCGCCGTCTCCAGATACGCGTCCGCCTCTTGCCCGTCCTGGCCGAGCATGATCCGCATCTTGCCCAGCTGCAGCCTGGCCAGCGCACGCACCCAGGGGTTGTCGTCGGTCAGCAGCGATTCGAACGCGGGCAGATACTCGTCCGGCCCCCGCAACATGCGTTCCAGCGCGACAACGAAACTCAGCGCCGGATGATGGCCCTGGATGCCCCGGCTGAGCTGGTACGCCTTGCGGATCCATTCCGCCACCTGATGCTCGTCATTGCGCCCGGAACTCAGGAAGTGCACAACCAGCCCGTACACCGTGGCCCGGGTCGCATCGTCCACCTCGCCGGGCAGGTCGGCGGCCGCCATGACAAGCTCCGTGCCCTCGGCCTTGTGCCCGCCGAGCCACCAGTACCAGCCAGCGGCCGCCGCGAGCTGTATCGCCCCGGTCGCGTCGTCGGCCGCGAGCGCACCACGCATCGCCACCGCGATGTTGTCGTGCTCGGCCTCGAGCGTGGCCAGCCACTCCAATTGCTCGGCCCGGCGCAGATACGGCTCCGCGGTCGCGGCGAGTCCGGTGAAGTATGCGAGATGCGCTCGACGCGCCGAATCCGCTTCGTCCGCCTCCACGAGCCGGTCGCGGGCGTACTGCCTGATCGTGTCGAGCATCCGATAGCGCGGCCCGTCGTCCGCCGCGATGAGCAGCAGCGACTTCTCGGTCAGCGCGGTCAGCAGCTCGAGCACCTCCCACTGCTCGACCACCGTGTTGGTCCCACCCCCCGTGCCCGCGCAAACCTGTTCGGCCGCATCCAGACTCGCGCCGCCGGAGAACACCGCGAGCCTGCGCAGGACCATCCGTTCGGCGTCGGTGAGCAGTTCCCAGCTCCAGTCGACCACCGCGCGCAGCGTCCGGTGCTGCGGTATCGCGGTGCGGCTGCCGCCGGTCAGCAGGCGGAACCGATCATCGAGGCGGTTGGCGAGCTGATCGAGGGACATCGTGCGCAATCTGGCCGCCGCCAATTCGATCGCCAGCGGTATGCCATCGAGCGCCCGGCAGACGCGCGCCATGGTGGACAGGGTGTGGGCATCGGCGGGGAGATCCTGGCGCACCGCACCGGCTCGGTCCCGGAGCAGCTGAACGGCCGGGGAGGACTCGATCTCGTCCGGGTTCGCGCCTTCGCCGGGCAACGCCAACGGCTCGACCTGCCATAACGCCTCACCCGTAATCCCGAGCGGTTCCCGGCTCGTCGCAAGAATCCGCAGCCGCCGACACTCCCCGAGCACTCGGTGGGCGAACGCCGCCGCCGACTCGATCACGTGCTCACAGTTGTCCAGGATCAACAGCGTTTCGCGCTCGCGGATCGCCGCGATGAGCCGCTCCATCGGTTCCGCATTCGGTGCGCCGCCGAGCAGCGCATCCCGGAGCCCGAGCGCGGCGAGCGCCGCCTGCGCTACGTCACCACTCGCGTCGGCGGACGCCAGTTCCACCAGCCAGGCCCCGTCCGGTAGGTCGTCGAGCAGAGTCCGCGCGGTTTCCAGGGCCAGCCGGGTTTTTCCGGAGCCGCCGGGTCCGGTCAATGTGGTGAGCCGATGGTCGGCCAGGAGTGCGCGCACCGCGGCAATGTCGGCATGCTTGCCGACGAATCTGGTCAACTCGGCCCGCAGGTTCGTCGTGCGGTCTTCCTCCCGCGCACCCACTTCACCGCGCAGCAGTGCAACGTGCAGTGCGGACAGCTCCGGTGCGGGGTCCACGCCCAGCTCGTCGGCGAGGGCTTCGCGCGCCCGCTGATACACGGTCAATGCCTCGGCACCGCGACCCGCGGCGGCCAGTGCCCGCATCAGCGCGGCGACGAGCCGTTCCCGCACCGGATTCCGGGCCACCTCCTCGGTCAGCTCGGCGACCAGTTCCGGACCCCGGCCGAGGCGGATCTCCGCTTCGTATCGGTCCTCCAAGGCGGCGAGGTGCAGCCCCTCGAACCGGGTGACCAGCGCGTCGACGGCCGCGCTTTCCCGTACCTCGACGTCGTGCATGGGCGCACCGCGCCACAATGCGAGGGCATCGCGCAACAGCGGGGCCCGTTGCAGGTCCGTACCGCCGCGGGCCTGGTCGAGAAGCTGTTCGAACCGTACGGCGTCGACCGCCTGGGGTTGCACCGCCAGCCGGTATCCACCAGCCTGCACATCGAGCGATCCGTCCGGCAGCGCCCTGCGCAGCCGGGAGACCAGCGCCTGCAAGGCATTCGCCGAGTCGGAGGGCGGCTGCTCACCCCAAATCCAGTCGACCAGCTGCGTTTTCGGGACCGCGCGACCGGGTTCGAGCGCGAGGGCGATCAATAACGCCCGCAGCCGAGAACCAGATATCTCGATCAATCCGCCGTCATCTACTCGGATCTCCAGCGGTCCTAGTACCCCGATCTGCACCGGACCATTCTGCCGTGGATGATCAGCGGTCGCCGGATCGCCCGCCCTCGGAGGACAACTGCTCCGCGGCCCCAGGCGAAACAAGTTGCCGGGCAGGCGGGTTCAATGCCTGCCCGTTCGTCACCTAAACCAGCTGTGACCAGGGCAAACATCGTGTCGGTGGACGTGTCAGCTCGGCGTCAGCTCGATATCAGCCGCTCTGGCGAAAGTAATCCGTGTGAACAGCACAGCGAGTGCGGCTTCCGGACCACGGAATGCCTCCCGGTTCACATACCAACCGCTTCACCCACTGAAGGAGCCAGCCATGCCCGCATTCAAGACCCTGGAACCGATCGCCGTCGCCGTCGAGGTGCTTTCCGGCAACGTCACCGTTATCGCCTCCGACCGTACCGACACCGTCGTCGAGGTCCGCCCGGCCGATGCGTCCAAGAAGGGCGATGTCCGCGCCGCCGAGGACACCCGGGTCGAATTCGTCGGCGGCACCCTGACCGTGCAGACGCCGAAGGACTGGCGGACCTACACCCCGTTCGGCGGCAACCCGTCGATCGAGGTGACCATCGAGGTGCCCACCGGCTCCCGCCTGAAGGCCACCGCAGGTGTGGGTCGTGTGCTGAGCACCGGCGAACTCGGCGACTGCGAGGTGGAGGTCTCCGCCGGTGACATCGTCCTCGATCGCACGCGCGGTGCGGTGACCGCGAAAGTCGCCAAGGGCGATATCCGCATCGGCGAAGCCTCGCGCGGCGTGCTGCGGCTGGAGACCTCCATGGGCGAACTGGAGGTGGGTATCCGCCCGGGCAGCGCGGCGCGGGTGGAAACCAATGCCTTGAGCGGCACCGTGCAGAACCTGATGGAACCCGTCGCCCGCTCCGGGGACGCCGACGACATCGTGCAGGTCTACGCGCGAAACTCTTACGGCAACATCATCATCCGCCACGCCGCCGCCTGACGCCGCGGGATCCGTCAGCACGGGTCATGGGGTTTCGGCGACCGGGGAGGTCCGAGATCGTCTGGTACGCGAAATACTAAGAGCCGAAACAAGATCGGACCTCCAACAGGTAGAACACGGCGTAGGCTCGGTGTCAGGTCGATTCAGAAATGGCGGCCTTCGGGCCGCGAAAGACGTACGGGGACAAGGCGATCCCCGATGTCATCGAACTGCGCACCGAAGCGCTCGGCTACGGCGCGCTCCCTCCCGGTCATGCGGGAAGAAGGGGAACCAATGGAAATCAGGGTTGACCGCGAGCGCTGCATCAGCGCCGGTATGTGCGCACTGACCGCCCCCGAAGTGTTCGACCAGGACATCGAGGACGGCCGGGTGGTGGCGCTGGAGTCCACCCCCGCGCCCGAGCGGGAGTCGGCCGTGCGCGAGGCCGTCCAGCTGTGTCCGTCCGGCGCGATCACCGTCGTCCGATAAGGGCTACGAAAGGAAATTCAATGAATCACCCCATTCCGCACGGCCTTCCCATGGAGCGCGATGCTGGCCCCTTCGACCCGCCCGCCGAGATCACTCGGCTGCGCGAGGCTCGACCGGTCAGCCCCATGGTCTTTCCCGATGGTCACCAGGGCTGGCTCGTCACCGGCTACGACGCGGCCCGCAAGCTCATGGCCGATACCCGGTTCAGCTCCCGCCAGGACCTCGGCGTTGTCCACGTGCCATACGAGACTCCCGGTATGCCCAGCTCTAACGAGCCGTCCCCACAGGTGCCGGGCTTGTTCGTCGCCATGGACCCGCCGGACCACACCCGGCTGCGGCGCAAGCTCACCGGCGCCTTCACCGTCAGACGTGTGAAACAGCTCGAAGAGCACATCAGCGACATCGTCGAACGGCAGCTGGACGAGCTGGCGCGCTGCACCCCGCCGGTCGACCTGGTCAAAGAGTTCACGCTGCCCGTGCCCTCGCTGGTGATCTGCGAACTGCTCGGTGTCCCCTACGCCGACCGGGAGACCTTCCAGGTCAACTCGGCCAAGTTCCTGGTCAGGGACCAGTCGCTGGAAGAGAAGATGGCCGCGTACGGCGCGATGACCACGTACCTGGCCGAACTGGTCACCCGCAAGCGCGCCGAACCCGGCGAGGACATACTGTCCGATCTGGCCCGCGATGACGACCTCAGCATGGAGGAGTTGATCGGCATCGCCTTCATGCTGCTGCTCGCGGGCCATGAGACCACCGCCAACACGCTGGCGCTGGGCACCTTCGCGCTCCTCGAGCATCCGGAGCAACTCGCCGAACTGCGCGCCGACCCGGGTCTGCTACCCGATGCCGTCGAGGAACTGATGCGCTACCTGTCCGTTGCCGACATCTTCTATCGCTACGCCACGGAGGACATCGAACTCGGCGGCGAAACGATCGGCAAGGGATCGACCGTCGTTGTCTCACTGCTGGCCGCCAACCGCGACCCCCAGCGCTTCGACAACCCCGACACCCTGGATCTCCACCGCACGGCCCGCGGTCACACGTCCTTCGGCCACGGCGTGCACCAATGCCTCGGCCAGCAATTGGCCCGCATCGAGATGCGCGCCGGTTTCGCCGGACTCCTGCGTCGCTTCCCGACCCTCGAGCTCGCCATTCCCGCCGCCGAGGTGAAACTCAAGACCGACATGAATATCTACGGCGTCCACGAGCTGCCGGTCACCTGGACCGAAACGCCTCGGTAATACCCAGGCGGATACCGGAAAAGCTACCTCGGCACCCGCGGTGACCACCGGGCTAGCGGTATCAGCCCAGGCTGCGACGACATCGACACCGCAGCAGGCTGACTGGTGGACGGCCGATTTCCTCGGCTGAGCGTTTGCGCTGAAACCGAGAGGTTGCGTCGGCCGCTCCACCATCCACCGCATCATCGGCAACGCACCGCGGGGGTAGCTCCACTGTCGGTTCTCGAAGACGCTTCAGTGATTTTCGAAGTCACGTTCAGTGGCAGTTCTCAGGATTACCACCACATGTCCTCGGCCGACTCGGCGAGACCGCGGTGAGTTCGTAGCGCAGCGAGGCTGGTCGGCAACGATGTCGTGCGCCATTTCCGGTTCGGCTGTCCGGCGGGCGCATGCTGGTGTTGGATTCGGGACAGCGATCGCGGCCACCGACCAGGAGACGCGGATCGCCTCGGCAAGGATATACAGAAGCATAGCTTCATCTGGATTCGTTACCGCAGTTGACATTTGGCTGTATCTCTAATAGATATCAGCGGCGCCGCTCGGCGATCGGGATGCTCTCACCAGTCGATTGCGACTCGGGAACAGCTTCTTTCACCGATCCCGCGGGGCCCGGGGTTCGTTGATCTACGCACAGGAGGCTCCATTGGTTTCGCGACTGCGGCGTGACGGTTCTCGTCGAATCAGCGCTGTGGTACTCGCACTTGTCTGCAGTGCCGCCGCGCTCGGCACGCCCGCCGCGGCCACCGACGGCGTCGACCCCTATCTCGATGGTCTCGCCGAGGCCGCGCCGACACCGGAACTGCACTGGTCCGAGTGTCAGGACGGCTTTCAGTGCACCGCCGCGCGAGTGCCGCTGGACTACCACCAGCTCGATGGCGACCACATCGACCTTGCGGTGATCAAGCTGCCGGCCGCTGATCCGAGCCGGCGCATCGGTACCTTGTTCGTCAATTTCGGCGGCCCCGGCCCATCCGGCGTCGACCGGCTCCGGGAGCGGGCTCGCTGGCCGTGGTTGTTCTCCGATGAGCTGCGGTCGCGCTTCGACCTCGTGGCCTGGGATTCGCGGTCGGTGGCGCGCAGCTCGGCGACCCGCTGCTTCCCGAACACGGACGAACAACTCGCCTTCCTCGGCTCCAGCCCGGAAATGCCCACCGATGCCAGCGGCGAAGCCGAGTACTTCGCGTACGCCGAGGAATTCGCCAACCGCTGCGAACGCAACGCCGGGCCGATCCTGAATCACGCGTCCACCGCAAATACCGCGCGCGATCTGGAGTTGCTGCGCCGCGCGGTCGGCGATCCGCAACTCACCTACCACGGAATTTCCTACGGCACCCAACTCGGTGCGAGCTACGCGAACATGTTCCCCAGCCGAGTGCGGGCGATGGTGTTCGACGGGTCGCTGGACTTCGAGGGCAATGTCAACGGCCATGACGGACAGGGCACGACAGTCCCATTGGACACCAGACAGAATGTGGCCGCCGGTATCGCGGACACCTTCGACGAATTCCTCCGGCAGTGCGCGGTAGCCGGTCCACGCTGCGCATTCGGTGCGGGCGATCCGCGACTGAAATGGACGGTGCTCACCCAGCGGGCGCGGCTGGCGCCCATCAAGGTGGCGGGTCAGACCTGGACCTATTCGGCGATCATCGGTGCGGCCAGCGCGCTTTCGCAGCCGTCGACCTACCCGGACCTCGCCACCCTGTTGCAGTCGCTATTCGATTCGGGCACCAGCCTTCCGGCTCTCGCTGGCCTGCAAGCGATTGCTGAGGCCTCGTATCTGGGCAACCGCACCGAGGCGTATTACACGATCCAATGCAGTGACAGTGCCGTGCCCACCGATCCCGCCGTCTATAGCCGCGCGGCCATCGCAGAGGACCTGCGGGTACCACACTTCGGACGAGTCGGCGTTTTCGACACCACCGTCTGCGCCTTCTGGCATGGCCACGACGCCGACCGGTACACCGGCCCGTGGAATCGCTCGACCGCGGCCCCGATTCTGGTCCTCAACAGCAGGTTCGATCCGGCCACACCGCTGTCCGGCGCGGTCACGGGCGCCGCCGAACTTGCCAGCGCCCAGGTGGTCGTGATCGAGGGCGCGGGCCACAGCAGCATGTACGTCGCGAGCACCTGCGCCGAACAGGTCAAGCGGGAGTACCTGACGTCCGGGCAACTGCCCCCGGCCGGTACCAGCTGCGGCATCGACAAAGCCCCGTTCGACTGACCGCATGGTCGGTGATCGTCCTCGTCAACAGAAGCCGCACCTACCGTGGCAACTCCCGCCGCACATCCGGGAAGAACACCGACCCGGACACCAAGCACTCCCAGGAACGGCATCTCGATCTGCGTCACGCCGGCGATGCGCTCCTACACATCGGGCGATTCACAAAGTTGCGCCAACAAGCTGCTGGTAGTCCTCGTTCCGGGCAACCAATTCGTCGTGTGGGCCGCTGTCGACGATCCTCCCGTCCTTGAGGAACATGACGATCTCCGCTTCGCGGATCGTGGACAGGCGATGGGCAATGACCAACAGCGCGCACTCTTTTCGAACTGCCTGGATGGTCACGTTCAATGCCTTCTCGGTCTCGGTGTCCAGCATGGCCGTGGGCTCATCCAGCATCATCAGCACCGGACGTCGTATCAAGGCGCGTGCCAACGCCACCCGTTGTCGCTCGCCGCCCGAGAGCAGAATGCCGTGCTCACCCACTGAAGTGTCGAGGCCACGAGGCAGTCGTGCGACAAGATCTGCCAGACCGGCGAGCTGTATTGCGCGCTGCAGGTCGTCATCAGCGAGGCCCGGCTCCCGGTATGTCAAATTGTCTCGAAGGCTGCCGAACAACAGGGGCGCATTCTGTTCCAGCAGGCTGATCTCCGAGCGCCATGCCCGGCGCGGCCGATCGACGTAAGACCGACCTCCCAATAGAATGTCACCGTTGTCCGGATTGTAGAACCTGCTCACCAATGAGAACACCGTAGATTTTCCCGCACCCGAATGTCCGACCAAGGCTACGTGTCCGCGTGCGGGAACCGAAAAAGTCACACCGTTGAGAATTGTCCGCTCATCGTACGAGAAATGCACGTCCCGGAACTCCAGTGCGAGATGCCCATTTTCCGCAGACTTTTCGATCGTTGCGCTCGTCGATCTACCATCTGGTTTGATATCGCTATGCTGGATGTCGTCGACGTCCTCGGCAGGCAATTCGAGTGTCGACTCTATCCGGCTGAGCGCACCCAGGGCTTTCTGAAGCCCGACGGAGCCATTGAAGAGATCGCCGACCGGAATCAGCAAATTCATCGCGAGGAGCATCATCGACACCAGGCTGCTCAACTCCATCTGGTGATTCGCCACCCGAACGCCACCGACCAGCAGGGAAACAACGAACGAACCGGTCACCGCCAGGTGCATTGCCGGATTTCCCAATGCTTTCAATCTGGCGGTGCGCACGCCGGCGGAGAACGCTGCACCGGCCACCTCGATCAAGCGCTCGTGCTCACGGTCCTCGGCATTGTTGACTTTGACCGTACGCACGCCGGTGAGCGCGCGTTCAATGTCTGCAGAAAGTGCGCCGACGCTCTCTTGCAATCGAGTCGAGGCTACCTCGATTCTCGTCATAACCAGCAACATCGCACCCGCGGCAGCACCAACGGTAACAATAACGATCGAGAACAGCAGCCAATCGAGGTATATCATCACCGCGACGGTTCCAATGAGCGTGATCGACCCGGTCAATATTTGAACGAGGCTGGTCCCGACGGCGTTCCGAACCACCGTCGAATCGAGTGTCACGCGTGAAATCAAGTCCCCAACCCTGAGCGATTCGAGTGTGGGAATTCTCAACCTCAGCAGATGTCCGGCCAAGCGATTGCGCACAGACAAAAGCACGGACTCACTGGATCGCTCGAGGATGTAGAGTCCGCTGGTGTCGGTTACGGCATGCAGGAGATAGGCGCCTATCAACGCGGTAAGGGACCATATGATTGCCGCACCCGAAATCGCATCCCGAATGACCTGTCCGGCCAGCAGTGGTTGCACCAATGACAATCCGGTACCCACGAGAAGAAGTGCCGTTGCTGCCAACAAGGAATTTCGATGTGGTGCGATCAACCTGAGCAGAGCCCCGACTCTGCGCAGCCACGAATCGTGCTGCCGAGCGTCGCCGTTGTCAGCTGACATCTTCACCCACTTTTCGCATGCCGGCCGACCACGATCAGTCGGCTGAATGTAGTCATATCTCCCGCCTCACCGACGAGCTTGCCGTCTGCTTCGACCCATGCGTGCGCTGCGAACGGCAGTTCTGTGCGAACGCCGACACACCACGTCGTCCACGCGCCATATCTTCGGCTCAAGAGGGTGGTTGCCACAGACCGCATCAGACACCCGTATCTTCCGGCGGCATCGGGGCTGACTTCCACTACCTGCCGTCTCCATCTTTCGGCATCTTCGAAAGAAGCCGGATGACTTCCTCGGTTCAATTGCTTCAAGGACCACTCGATTCGCCGTGGTGGCAACATGACAACGATCCTCGCGGCTCGAACAGCCCACCTCGCGGAAAATCGTTCCCCCCTGCGTCCGTCCGCCTCGAATTCGGTCCCGAGGGCCATATGATAACTCACGCGAGCACCAATCCGACATCCCGAAGGTGGTCCAAGAGTTCTTTTATGTCACGCCGTACGGTAGCTGCATCGACATCGAACTGATCGAGGACTGCCGCAATGGGATCGGCGCCGCTATCCAGGACAAGCGATGAAAACACTTCCGCCGCTACCGGATTCAGCCGCCAATAGTCGCCTCGCTGCATATCTAGAATCACACCCCCGTACTCGGTTCGTACGAAAGACAAGCCGGGTCTCAGTGTCACGGTATCCATGTTCCTTCTGTTCCCTCATGTTTTTCCTGCACTATTGATTCCGCGGTTCGACGAAATTTCGCTCCAGGTCTCGCAGCCAGAGCTCGCATGCGATCGTTGTATACATCGTTCCCTCCTCCAATTCGAACGAACTGGGATTCGCGCACAACTGCTTCAGTTTCTTCGAATCGATGAGGCCGATGTCGCCGAGCCGCGATCCTTCCCATAGCGCCACGAGTTCGTCGCGATGCTTTCGCAATCCGATCTCGACATCATGAGAGCCGTCGTCCTTCGTCTGCCGTTGCAAAACCACATCAGGAACGATCCCGCGTACCGATGCTCTGAGCAGGGGCTTGTATGTCCACGCGCTGACCCGGTGCTGAACGGCCACCGACAAGGAAGCGGAGATCACTCTGTCGTCGAAGTAGGGTGCCGCCAAAGGTGGTCCACCCGCAGCCAACGACATCCGATTCAAGACCGCCACCGTTCTGGCGCCCTCAATGACAGTCTCCAGTTCAACATGACATCCGCGCTCGGCTGCCAGCGGTTCAGTAGCGGATGCCATCCAGAAGATGCCTTCGCTGATTGCCTTTCTAGCGGTTTCTGTCGCCCACACCGGCACGGATGGAAGAATTGCCCAGCCCAACATAGGTTTACGCTTTTCTGGCACGCCCACCACCGGCCTGGAGTTCTTCTTCCACCACGAATGGAAACCGGTCGGCTCAACAGCGTCGTACAACAGGTCTCGCAATCGCCATCCGCCAAGGGCCCCAAAGCCCCGCAACCCCCGCCATGCGGTGAACGGACGATGCCACAGCAGATCGCGATAGCGGGTGGGTAAACCACTGAAGATGTGGTCACCCCCGTGGCCGGTCAGATGCACACTGGGACCGAAATTCGACGCCAATCTTGCGAGCGCACCGACCCGACTTCTGCCGACGATCAGCGGTGACGGCTCGTTCAACCAGGTCGGCCCATCCTCCAGCCCGGCATATGTAAAAGGTAACTCGGAATCCGGGAGAATCGTGTGTTCCACTTCTGGCAGGTGCTCTGCCGCGCGCAAAGCCCACCCGAGGTCCTCATTGGCAGAATCGCGTCCGCGCGCGGTCAGCAGCTTGATCTTTGCCGGTCCCCTCGCGGCTATGAAGCTTATCGATGTCGAGTCGTAACCGCCGGAAAGCTCGGAAGTAACCGTGCCACCCGCTGCTGTGCGAGCCGATACCGCACCCACAAGCCGGCTCCGGACCTCATGCGCCCCTTCATCGAGGTCCCGAACCAATGTCGTGTCTGTCCTGTCCCGGACCGACCGGGACGTCCCCCTCGGCGTGATGATCAACCCGGAGCCTGGGGACATCGGCTCAATTCCATCGAGCAACGGACGTTGTGCAAGGTGATGGGGTATCGGCTCGAGCAGATGCGCGGCGAGGGCGCCGACATCGAGCCCTCCGCCGACAAGGTGCTGCAGGGCGTGCACCGTGTCAGCAGCAATGTCGATACCGTCCACTCGAGATCGGTACAGGCTGCGAGACCCGTATATGGAACCATTCACATAGATGTCGCCATTCACATTGACGACAGAGTGAAAGCATCCATCGATCGCGTCGAGAACGACTCGCCATCGGGCTGCCGAATCAATCGACATCGCATACTCGAGAACCGCGTCTTCGTCGATCAGAGCGTGTCCGAGTATCACTACTCGCGCCGCGCGCCCAACCTTGTACAGGATGGGCCGGTCTCGGCAATTTCCAACAATCATCGGCCGTTCCGAAGCGTGCTCGGCCAACACTTGTCCCCACGGGAGAAGACGCCTGGCGATGCTCGCTCCTCCCTCATTATCGGGGAGTACGACGAATCCCGTCCGAGCATCGCCAGTCATCTGTTAACCTCCTGTGATTCGAGCTCGCTTATGCTGCCGAATCAAATCATTCCGCGACGTCCGACCAGCAAGTCGGATTCCGTCGTGAAAACCCCTCCGGTAAGTGTTCGAAAGTCCCCGCACTTGGCAACGACCGGCTTCTCGTACGCCTTCTTTTCCGAGTTCTCTTCCATCTTTTCCTTTCCTTTCTCTACTCGCGCTCCGCCTGGGAGGCGCTCTCATCCTGAGCCGGGTCTGCACCGGTTCAGAAGAATGAAATGAAATAGACAAATCTATGTTGTCGAAGCAAATATCGTCGCGGCTGGACGTGTTCGTCGACTAAATGCTGGATCGGCAAATATCGGAGATAGATAGACTTCTGGCCGATGTGCTTGTTGACACAGGAAATGTCGTGCCGGCTTTGTCAACTCTACTGATCAACCCCCGTACCGAGTCCGAACAAACATTTGGTCGTCGTTCCGGACGTACAGCTGCCCCCAACGCGGTTATTTCGGGCAATTTTGCGAACCATCCCCCGTGCCGCCTGGCGATTGCTCCCCGTCCCCGATCACCATCTTGCGCCGTAGTGTGCAGCCCGTCAAGTAGTCGACCCAGAAAGTCAATCTCGAGTGTGCACAACGGGACTCGGGGTCGGCGCTCGCCTGCTGCAGTAGTAGCGCGAAGTTGGCCGCCCACGAGAATTGGGAAACTCGAACGCGCGCAACCGTTGTCACCGAGTGGAATCCGCTCAACCGCGCCGTCACCGAACAGCTCGTTCTCACCGGCCCACACCAGCTGGTCGCCGCCCTCGTCAGCGCCACTCTGGCCCCTCCTAACTGGCCGCCGCGAGCCCGGACAACTCTCACCAGGTCCGGCCGGTGTGGCGAGGCCCACGACATGCCTCAGCCAGCGTTGCGAAGCGTCGAGCCGGACGGAACCGCCCCGTCCGACAACGGTGCGGTCCCCGCAATCGGGTACATCCGAAACAGCAACGGCCTCAGCCTATTACGCATCGAGGCCGCATCCCGCGACGCAACTGGGCCGCCGGGAGGCATTGCCCACCGGCGGCCCAGCCACTCTTCGTTGTCAGGCGTAGGTGTAGGAGATTCCGTTACTGGTTCCGCCTGCGGTCGTTACGGTGATCAGCATCGTCCCCGCCGGCTCGGCCGGGGATACGGCCGTGATCTGCGTAGCGGAGTCGACGGAGAACGAGATCGCCGTCGTCGTTCCGGCACCCGAGCGCACCACATACCCTGGCGACCCAGGTTATTGTGCTCGCCTCTACGGGGACGGGAACCGCGACGGCACAGCCCACTGCGGGTGGGATCAGTAACCGAGTCTTCTACTCCTATGTCCGAGTGGTACTGCGTCCGTGGACTGTCACCAGACAGCGTTGATGGCCCGTCCGGGCTGCGGTTGTACGTCGAGTGCTGCCGATCGCGCAGTGTCCGTTGGCGACGGTCACGACCAACTTCACCACCCACGTGGATCACCGTCGATGTCGACCACCTGGACCAGATCGTCGCCAGGCTGTCCGCCCTGGCCGGATTTATCAGTGATCACCTTGACGACATCGACGACATGGTAGCGGGACTCACCGGCACCGGCTGGGAAAGTGTTGCAGCCCAAGCATATTCCGAGGCCCACACGAAATTGGCCACAGCGGCACGGGCCGAAGCCGAGGAGCGACCCAGCGCAATCGGTTTGCAACGCATAGCATTCGGGACATGCACCGTGGCAACTGGTTCCGTGTCCTGGTGTGCCTGGCCGTGCTCGGCAGTACCAGCGGATGTATCGGGGCGGTGGACCGCGCGGATTTCGAGGACAAGATTCGAACACGCGGCGGCGGATTGGTGAGCGCCCTGCCGCAGGCCGCGATCGCCGCGCTGGCCCAGCGCATCGACGCCAGCGACCCGGATGTGAACGTTATCCTCCTCACGGCACCGAACTCCACCCAGTTCCGGCTCGTCCTGAACAACCAGCCTGCCCAGGTGACCAACTTCCTCGCCGGAAGCGATTTCACCGCCCGCGAACCCACCGTCCGCCTGCGCGTCCGGCCGCCCGGTCTGTCCCGCGTGCTGGACGACTACACCTTCACCCTCGGCGACCTGAGTGCCCCACGCCCCGTGCGGGTTTCCTCCTCCGACGACCTGGACGGCGAGAACTTCACGATAAGCGAGGTGCCCGGCCTCTCGCGTATCGAAGACATAGTCGATACCGCCCGCACGCGCAGCGAAATCCCCGACGGACAGGTCACCGCCATCGTGGTGAGCCGCTTCGGCCGCGACATCCGCATCGTCGCCAACGTGGTCTCTGCCCGCTCGGAGGTGGTCGCCGAATTCGACCGCACCGGCGTCTTCCTCCAAGCCCAGCAGGTATAGCCGATGCCCCGTGTAGTGACAAGCCTCTCGACCGGCCTCCTCGTCGGTGCCTTCAGCATCGTCGTGCCCGTCGCCATCTGGCCTGGCGAAGCGAAACTCACCGCGCCCCTGTTCTGTTCATCCCCGGCCACCGAACCCATGGTCGTCTCCGACACCTTCCGCGACTCCGAAGGCACCTCCACCAACTACACCCTCTACTGTGTAGGAGACCACGGCATTCTCACCGACGAGGGCTTCGCCCTCCCCCTGCTGGTGATGCTTACCGCGCACATCGTGATCGTGACAACCCTGGTACTGCTCGCCACACTGTTCAAAACCAGGACAGAGCCTGTGCGCGATCGGCCTGTTCAAGGTCCCCTTCAATCAGAACCGAATCCGCACGTTAGTACTGAAGACTACTTCGAACACTGACCCTCCGGCCGCTGCTCGGCGGCGGGCATGCCTGCGCGGATCCGTTTCCTGGCATCAGATTGATTGAGACGCTGATCCTGTTCCGGCTCAATCAATCTGATGTACCGCAGGTCACCGACTTGGCCCAGCATCATATTGGTTGAGTTGGAACACGCGTTGACGGTAGAAGGTCAGCGGTCGACAAGAGCACCGCGCCGTCGGCCGGTGGTTCGATTCAAGAGGTAGGCCCCCTCGCTCAGCTCGACCGAGCGCGTCTGAATTTCGTCTATAGCCCGTCCCCATCGGGTTGCGACCGACCACTTCACGTCAACGTGTTCGTCGATATGCGGGAGCTTCGCATTGGTGAGATCCGCGCCGGTGACGTCTGTGCCCATAAGATCTGCGCCGGTGGTCAATCGGTCCCATTGACGCGGTCAGGTTGGCTATCCCGCGTACTGCTGTTCATACTTGTCGGCGACTTCGACCGATACCTCTAGTCGGACTTGGCTTCTGCACTTCTACGAGCGGTGGGTCCCGGTGGTTCGGGCAACTAGGAGATGCCATCACCGGGTTGATCCACATCTCGCAGCTGTCCGCGCGGCGTCCTGGGCACCTCACCGAGGTCGTCAACGTCGGCGACAACGTGACAGTGACCGTCCTCAACGTCGATCTCGACAGAGAGCGTGTCTCGCTCAAACTGAAGGCCGAGAGCCGTACTGGCCGGAAACGCTGACAAACCACAGCTCCTCGGCCCTACCGTGCCCGACCCGTACGAGCAGCGAGTGAGTCACTGACAACCGGGTGATGTGATGGCTCACGTGGTGATGGCGCTCGCCGAACTGAACTCAGGTGGGTGAAAGGGCAGGTTAACGGCATTAGCGCCCTCAGAGGATTCGAACCTGCGACGCCGGAAATTGCCCTGGCCTGCGGAAACGACTGTCGCAGGTAAGTGCCCTCGGCAGGATTCGAACCTGCGACACCCGCTTTAGGAGAGCGGTGCTCTATCCCCTGAGCTACGAGGGCTGATCTGGTGGGTGCCGGGGGCGCCTACCGGGACTTCGGGGAGTCTACCGGGTCGGGTGCGTAGGGGCCGCATCGATTTGGCGGGGATCGTGATGGGGGCGTCATCTGGTCGACGTCGGATTGGCGTTGATCGAGGTGGAGGGATTGTCTGAGACTGTTTTTGCGGCGTGGTCTGTTTGGGCGGGTTTCTGGGTATGCAATGACGCAAGTTGGAGGCTCGGCTCGGGGTGGCGATGACTCTCCGGGGGCGGTGGCTCGAGTCGCGACGGGTCGGTATGGCGTGTCGAGCGTTCGACTCCGGAGCTGTCGATCCGACGGTCGCCTTTGGTGCGGAGCCGAACTCCGCTAGGCGTCGGCCATGGCGTGAGGTCGGCTTCTGCCGTGCAATACGTGAAAGTTATTACTGTGCAGTATTTCTCGTTGGCGGGGCACGATATCCGTATTGACGAATTTGCCGCCGGGCTGTGGCGCTTCGGAATGCTTCGGCCGAAAAACCTTGCGTAGCAAAGGAAGTGGAAGCCTGGCTCCAGGGCGGTGACCTTGGTGGCCGACTTGTCCGTGCCCGGAAGATCGAAGGCGGAACCGTATCCGTAGTGGATCAAGGAAACCAAGACGATCTGTCTCAGACAATAAGCTCGGTGGTTAAGAGTTGCGTCTGAGGGGAGGGCTATTCCGGTAAGACCGGCCTGTGCTCAGCCGGGTGGTCAGAACCCGCCGTCGAACCCACCCCCGTCGAACCCGCCGCCATCGAATCCACCCCCATCGAAACCCCCACCATCGAACCCGCCGCCACCCGAGTCGTATCCACCTTGATCGCCGTAGTACCCACCTTGATCGCCGGAGTATCCGCCCTGATCGCCGGAGTATCCGCCCTGATCACCCGAGTCGTACCCCTGATCCCCGCTGGCCGCATCGAGCCCGTCCTGATACCCCTCGCCATAACCGCTTTCGAAGCCCTGCACGTCATACCCCACCCCGGACATTCCGGAGAACAGCGACGAGAACAGCAGCGCCGAACCCAAGCCCCATGCGCCGGCGATCAATGCGGGCCGCCACCATGGTTCGGAGTACCAGCCCGCGGGCACCGGCCGCCCCGCGACCCGGCCGCCCGGATAGTAATTCGGTGTCTCCGCCGAGGGGTTGGGTGAGGCGGCGACCTGGCGGCCGTCGTATTCGACGACCCGGTTCTCGGTGACCCGCCCCGCGGTGTCCTGGCCGTCCAGTGCTGGAATCACCGGACCGGGATCCATGCCCATCGCGATGCGCGCCGCCCGGATGTAGTACATGCCCTCGGCTGCGGTCTGCTTGGCCAGCCGCGCCTGGGCGGGCGTGCGCGCCTGCTCGATCTGCGATCCGGCCGCGATATGCCGTTCCGAGGCGTCCGCGAGTGCCTGCTTTGCCGCCTCGCTGGTGCCGTTGAGGTTGTACACCTGGCCCGCGAGTCGCTCGATCATCTGCCTGGCGTCGGCGGCCGCGTCGTCGAATTCCCGCACCGCGCGCTGTTTGGTCTGCTGCGTCAGGAAGACGACATAGGCCGCCGCGAGCAGAATGACAACGCCGATCAGTAGCCACAACACCGCTCGCGCCCCTTTCATCCTCGGTCTCAGGTCGCCCCCAGTTTACTGGGGACTTGCTGAGACTCGGCTGAGCTCGGCGGCGGGAAGAGCCGCCGTCTCTATTGTCCGGCGAGCTGGCGTGCGATGACCAGGCGTTGGATCTGATTGGTGCCCTCGAAGATCTGCATAACCTTCGCCTCGCGCATATAGCGCTCCACCGGGAAGTCCTGGGTGTAGCCGTAACCGCCGAACACCTGTACCGCGTCGGTGGTGACCTTCATCGCGGCGTCGGTGGCGATCAGCTTGGCGACACTGGCCTGGCGCGAGTAGGGCAGCCCGGCATCGCGACGGCGGGCGGCGTCGAGGTAGGTCGCGCGCGCCGAATCCACCGCCGCGGCCATATCGGCGAGCACGAAACCGAGGCCCTGGTGATCGATGATGTGGCGGCCGAAGGCCTCTCGTTCCTTGGCATAGGCGACGGCATCGTCGAGGGCGCGCTGGGCGAGACCCGTCGCGACCGCGGCGATGCCGAGCCGGCCCGAGTCCAAAGCACTGAAAGCGATCGAAAGTCCTTGTCCCTCAACGCCTATCAGGTTTTCAGTGGGTAAAAAGGCGTCGTCATAGGCGGCGGTGGTGGTCGGGATGCCGCGCAGGCCCATTTTCTCTTCCGGCTTGCCGAAACTCAGGCCTTCGGTGTCGGCGGGGACCAGGAAGCACGAGATTCCGCGCGAGCCCTCGCCGGTCCTGGCGAAGAGCGTGTAGAAGTCGGCGCGGCCGCCATTGGTGATCCATGCCTTCGATCCATTGATCCGATACCCGCCCTCGACCGCGGCGGCCCGGCAGCGCAGCGCGGCCGCATCGGATCCGGCGTGCGGCTCGGAAAGGCTATAAGCACCGATGGTTTCGCCGGAGAGCATGGTGGCGAGCCAGCGCTGCTTCTGCGCATCGGTGCCGAAGGTGAATAGCGGATGGCAGGACAGGCTGTGCACGCTGACGGCGACGGCGACTGCGGCCCAGCGGCTCGCCAACTCCTCGAGCACCTGCAGATACACCTCGTAGGGCTGATCACCGCCGCCGAATTCCTCCGGATACGGCAGACTCAGCAGCCCGGCCGCGCCGAGGGCGGGAAAGACGCCGTCGGGGAAGGTCCCGGTCCTCTCGGACTCGACTACACGCGGCTCGAGCACCTTGTCGGCGATATCGCGCGTGAGCTCGATCAGGTCGCGGGCCTCTGGGGTCGGCAGCATCCGGTCAACAGGCATGTCGCCTGTTCTACCCGGTCGATGCCGGGTCGCAACAGGGTGGTCGCCTGTGTCCAATTGGACACGGCATCGCATCGGACTCGACGCCGATAAATGGCGCGTCCGCAATCAGCGGTAATTGCTCTCCGCTGTGCGAAACTGGCCCCGCACAGCTGACAATTTCGAGCGACGTGCAAGCAGTCGCTACGGTTGCACTCCTCACCCTCGGAGGACTGTCCATGAAGAATTCTGTTGCGTCACTGGAGCTACCCGAACCCCTGGTCATAACGCTGGGGAATCTCAAAGGCGGCGTCGGAAAGACCACATCAGCGTTTTTCTTGGCCGCATATTTCGCACAGATCCATGAATTGCGCGTGCTGGTGATCGACGCCGACCCGCTCAGTCAGACCGGATATTCCTGGTATCGGCGGCTGGTCCGGGGCGGTATCGAGGTGCCATTCGAGTTGATCGCCTTCCCGTCCCGGCACGTCAACGACTGTATTACCGACAATTCCGGGACGTACGACGTGATCATCGTCGATGCCGGAGGTGAGTCGGCCGAGATATTCAAGGCCGCCATTCCGCAGAGCGATGAGCTGATCCTGTTGACCAGCGTGAGTCCCTCGGAAGTGAAGCGGGTGCCGAGTACGTACAAGGCCGCGGAGGAGGCCGCGATGGATAGCGGTCGCGAGATCAGGGTGCGCGTGCTGATGACCAAGGTGCCGGTGACGATGAAGAACGGCGTGAACGTCTCGACCGAATATCGCACGCAGCGCAGAAATCTGGAGGATGCGGGCTACGACGTATTCGAGTCCTATTTGAGCGCATGGAAATGGTATCGGGAGGCGGCCGACGGCGAGGTCGGCGAGGGTGCCGAGAATCCGATCGTGGACCTGGGGGAGTATCTCCAGGTAGGAGACGAGTTGGTCAGTCCGTATGGGGTCGCGGTGGAGGTGCCTGCCTGATGCCTCCGCAGCGTAGAAAGGGTTCCATCGGATCCGTCGGTAAGGGCTCGATCGGTGGCGCGAATCCGTTGGCGGACAGCGCCGAACACACGCCGCCGGTTTCGCCGCTGCGCGACGCCGAGTGGCGCACGGGCGCGCTGAGTGCGGCATCCCTGGATGTGATCGCCCCGCCCGCGAACGCAACCGCACGGGTCGCGAACGCAACCGCACCGATTCCGGCTGCGACGGTCCCGCTCGCCGACGCAACCGCACGGGTCGCGAACGCAACCGCACCGATTCCGGCTGCGACGGTCCCGCTCGCCGACGCAACCGCACGGGTCGCCGATGCCGATGTGCTGACGATGCCGCTGCCCGTGCCGAGCGGGGCCGAGCTGGCGGGTCCGCTCGACGCTCGTGAGCAGGCACAGTTGACGGCCTGCGAATCGTCCATCGATGGTCTGCGCGTCGCCTTCTGGACCGCCGGACGGGCGCTCCAGATCGTGCGGGACGGTCGCCTGTACCGCGATCGGCACGCGACCTTCGATGAGTACGTCGAGCAGCGCTGGGATATGCAACGGTCATATGCGCACAAGCTGATTCGGGCCTGGCCGCTCGCCGCGAAACTGCATCCGGTCGCACCGGCCATCAATGAGGGACAGGTCCGCGAGTTGCTGCCGGTCGCGGTCCAGCACGGTGAGGATGCCGCGGTCACGGTGTATACGACGATCGCGGGCACCGATGATGTGAAGGTCACCGCGGGCAAGCTCCGGGAGGCCGTCGCATTGCTGCCGGAGCAGTTCGACAAGGCCGAGGTGGTCGCGCTGCTGCAGGCATGGTTGCGCGGGGAGCTGCGGGACCGGTCGAACCAGCGGGCCGTCGATCTGTTCGCGGCCGTGGAATCGCGATTCGCCGCGCTGACGCGACGAGTTGTCAAGGGCTCGAACAATGATCCGGTGGCGGCGCGTGAATTCGCCGCGAAACTACGAACTCTCGCCAGACAGATCGAGGAACAGATCACCGCGTGAGTGACCGCTTGTCGAAAATGCCCCGTCGCGAAAGCAGTTGCGTGACGGGGCATTTTCGATTAGTTATGATTTTGTTATCGCGATATCGTGTGTTGCGCCTTGCAATTCGCTAGAACTGTCGAAATATAGACGCTCGGATCCACTGGACTACAGATCACCGTGATGGTTTTCGAATCAATTCGAGGTCTTGGTGAAGTCCTACACGCCGATGTAGTGCGGCGTTGCACGGCCAGCCAGGGCCTTCGATACGAGGATCGGAGGACCGGATCATGGCATCATCTTCGGAGGGTCGATATTCCCGCTTCCTGCGGCGCGCACTCCCATGGGTCGTCGGCGCAGGGGTCATCGCAGGCGCGGCCATTGCCGCGACACTGCTGGGAGGACAGGCCGCGGCACAGCCACTGACGATTCCAGGTATCGGGACATACGAAGTCCCGGACGAGTTTTCGATTCCAACCGCGATTCCCGGCGTCGATTTACCGACGGAGGGGCATGCATCGCCCGATGCAATTCCCGCGGTTGCGGAATCCGTTCTTCCCGAATTCGCCTCTGCTGAAGTTCTGGGGAAGGAACTTTCGGCTCCGCTTGCGGTTCCGAGTGCGGAACTGCCTGCACGCCTCGCCATTCGTGGGGCGGAACACGCTGTACCCCGGGTAGTTCGGAATGCGGACCTCCCGGCCCGGTCGGAGTCTCTGGCAGCCGTGCGTTCGGCGCTCCCGGTGATTCCTGCCAGCGGTGATCCCGTCGTTGTCTCGGAACTCGCGCCAGTTGTGGTTTCGGGTAAGGAGCTCTCGGCTCCGCTCTCGGTTCCGAGCGCGGATATCTCCGCGCCCCTGGCGGTTCCGGGCGCAGACCTCATGGTCCAGTCGGTGACTCCGTCGGCCTTGCGTTCGGCGCTTCCCATGGTTGCTGCGATCGGTGATTCCGTCGCCCCGGTGGAGGCCGCGCCGATCACCGCTTCTGGTAAGGAGCTTTTGGCACCGCTGGTGCGTCCCGGTGTGGGACTCGCTGCGCCGCTGCGTGTTCCGGGGATTGCGCGTTCGGCGCTGCCTTTGGTTGCTGCGGTTGGTGATTCCGCTGCTCCGGTGGAGATCGCTCCTGTCGCGGCCACCGGTCAGGAACTTTCGGCTCCGCTCGCGGTTCCGGCCGCGGAACTGTCCTCGCCTCTGGTCATCCCCGGCACGGAACTGACGGTTCCCGTTGCGGCAGTCTCGCTCCCATCGGAAGCTCTGGCGGCCGCGCGTTCGGCGCTCCCGGTGATTCCTGCGATCGGCGATTCCGCCGCTCCCGCGGAGCTCGCGCCGGTCGCGGTTCCGCCGACGGAACTTTCGATACCGCTCGCGGTTACGGGTGCGGACTTTTCGGCGCCACTCGCGGTGTTCAGCTTCGGGCGTCCGGCTCCGCTCACGGTGCCCGGTGCCGAACGTGCGCCGACAGTTCCGGGGATCGAGGCCGCAGCGCCTATAGCGATTCCGGGGACGGCGACTTCGGCACCGCTGACGCCTCCCGGGGCGGAACGTTCGGCGCCCTCGGCGGCTCAGGGCGCGGACCGTCCGGTGCCCCTCGGAATTCCGGGTGTGGAGCTGTCGATACCCGCGACTATTCCGGGGACCGGGATTCCACTGCCCACCGATGTGATCCGCAATGAACTCGCGCTACTCACCGGTGTTCTCGGCATCAAGCCGCCTGCTCCGACGCCCGCGCCCGCGGTGGCACCGCCGCGCACGCACGGCGCGATTGCGGTCGACGCCGCGCGGACCAAAGTCGGCACCGAGTACAGCATGGGCGCGACGGGTCCGGATGCCTTCGACTGTTCCGGACTGGTGCAGTGGTCTTACGGACAGGCCGGGGTGAAGGTGCCGCGCACGAGCTATGAGCAACTGTCTGCTGGTACGCCGGTTTCCCGGGACGAATTGGAGCCCGGTGACGTGGTGTCCTTCTATGGCGGCGGTCATTCGGCCCTCTATGCCGGTGACGGCAAGGTCATCCACGCCTCGACCTACGGGGTCGGTGTGACGACGTCGCCGCTGTCCTCGATGCCGTATGCAGGGGCCCGCAGGTACTGACCGCGCGGCCGTCGCCAGCGATATGAAATGCTCCGTCTCATTTACGCCATTGTCGGCACGTCGGCTGGCATAAAAGTGCCACATCGACTAAGACAATGAGCTGTTCGAAATGGGGCGGACCGGTCTGTCGGCGGCCGAGCAGGGGGTGTCGCCGCCGGACCGGTCCGAGGGGGCGGTTTCGCTTCGCGGCCCACCGTTCTATTATCTGCGTATGAATGCAGATAGCGAGCTGATTCGGCCGCCGCTCGCGGAGGACCAGGTCGGGCTGGTTGTCGAGGTCTTCCGGATGCTGGCGGACTCGACCCGCGTGCAGGTGCTCTGGGCACTGGTGGACCGGGAACTGTCGGTCAATGATCTGGCCGGTCGTATCGGCAAACCCGGCCCTTCGGTATCGCAGCATCTGTCGAAGCTGCGGATGGCTCGCTTGGTCCGGACCCGCCGCGCAGGTACCACGATCTTCTACAGCCTGGAGAACGAACACGTCCGCCAGCTGGTCGTCGACGCGGTGTACAACGCCGAACACGCGGGCCCCGGCGTACCCGCGCATCACCGCGGCGATGGTGTGGTGCGCGAACTGCCGTCCCGTGATCAGGCGGTGGCGGAATGAGTCACGAGCGCAATCCCGAACGGTGGCGGGTCATTTCGCATGCACATGGTGACGAAGTCCGGAATGCCGAGGCGCACAGCCATATTCCTAATATCGGAAATGGCCATGGGGTCGCAGACGGCCGTGCGGCCGACCACGACCACGGACCAGATCACAGCACCAGCCACAGCCGCGGACCAGGGGATGGTCACGAATCCGAGTTCGGTCATCGGCTGGGCAACGGACATGAGCACGGACCGGATCACGACCACGGGCCGGAACACGGGCATCGACACGGACACGGTCACCACCATGCGCACGGTGCGGATCACGACCACGACCATCCAGGTGGTCTGCGGGGAGCGCTGCGCGAGATCTTCGTGCCGCACAGCCACGATGCCGCTGACAGTGTCGATGACGCGTTGGAGGCCAGTGCGGTCGGCATTCGTGCGGTGAAGATCAGTCTGGGGGTGCTCGGGGTTACCGCGCTGCTCCAGGTGCTGATCGTGATGGTGTCCGGGTCGGTCGCGTTGGCGGCGGACACAATTCACAACTTTTCCGATGCGCTGACCGCGGTGCCTTTGTGGATCGCCTTCGCGCTCGGTCGCCGGGCCGCGACTCGGCGCTACACCTATGGATTCGGGCGGGCGGAGGATCTGGCCGGGTTGTTCGTGGTCGGCATGATCACGCTGTCCGCGATCATCGCCGGATACGAGGCTGTGCGCAGGCTGATCGATCCGGTGCCGATCCAGCATGTGAGCTGGGTTGCGGCGGCGGGGCTGATCGGGTTCGTCGGCAATGAGACCGTCGCGCTCTATCGGATCAGGGTCGGGCGGCGCATCGGTTCGGCGGCACTGGTCGCGGACGGATTGCACGCGCGGACCGACGGATTCACCTCATTGGCGGTGCTGATCGGCGCGGGCGGTGTCGCGCTCGGCTTCCCATTGGCCGACCCCATTGTCGGACTGCTGATCACCGTCGCGATCCTCGCCGTGCTGCGGACGGCGGCACGAGATGTGTTCCGCCGCTTGATGGATGGTGTCGAACCCACGCTGGTGCACACCGCCGAGCAGGCATTGGCCGCCGAACCCGGCGTGCTGGGGGTGCGCAGCCTGCGGATGCGCTGGATCGGGCACCGCCTGCACGCCGATGTCGAACTGGATATCGCCCCGACCATCACCCTGGCCGATGCCCACCGCCTGGCCCACGGCGCCGAGCACACCCTCACCCACGCCATTCCCAAACTGGACACCGCTCTCGTGCACGCCTATCCGGCCCACGCCGCGGTCTGAACCGGAGTCATCCGGACGCCTCGAAAGACCATGTGACGTGTCGCCAGGTCGCCGCCGAGCTGCGCCGTGCTCGCGCTCAGACCCTTCGACATTGCTGATGGGATCGGCTGTTGGACTCGGCTGCCTTGCGGCGCAGCGCCGGGTCGCCGCCGAGCTGTAGCAACTGAGGGCACCTGCCCGCTCATGTGATTCGCGGTCGCCCCTTCCGTCCGACCTACCCTTGGGTAGCATCCGGGGTGTGATGTGGCTCATGGTCGGCAGGCCGCCGTAGCCACCGAAGAAAAAGGAGTACCGATGTTGAGCACCATGCAGGACGAGCCGTTGTCGCTGGCGACGTTGCTGCGCTACGCATCGACGTTCATGGGCGATTCCACCGTATCGACCTGGACCGGAACCGGCGTACGCACCATGACCTACCGCGAGCTGGGCGCCGAATCGGCGCGTCTGGCAAATGCGTTGCGCGGCTTGGGAATTGGCGTCGGCGATCGCGTCGGCACCTTCATGTGGAACAACAACGAGCATATGGTCGCCTACATCGCGGTGCCCGCGATGGGGGCGGTGCTGCACGCGCTCAATATCCGGCTCTTCCCGGAGCAACTGGTCTTCGTCGCCAACCATGCCGAGGACCAGGTGGTGATCGTCGACGGCTCGCTGCTGCCGATGTTCGCCCAGTACCTGCCCAATCTGAAGACCGTCCGCCACGTTATCGTGGCCAATGGCGACGCCGCCGCACTGCAGGCCCCCGAGGGCGTCCAGGTGCATTCCTACACCGAACTGCTCGCCGCGCAGCCGGATACCTACGACTACCCGGTGATCGACGAACGATCCGCCGCAGCAATGTGTTACACCTCCGGCACCACCGGTGACCCCAAGGGTGTGGTGTACTCGCACCGCTCCAACTGGCTGCATGCCATGCAGGTCTGCCAGCCAACCAGTATGGGCTTCTCCGCTAGCGACTATGTGCTCGCCATCGTCCCGCTGTTCCACGCCAACGCCTGGGGCCTGCCCTACGCGGCGCTGATGTCCGGCGCGAATGTCCTCATGCCGGACCGCTTCCTGCAGCCCGGCCCGCTGCTGGAGATGATGGCGTCGGAAAAGCCCACCTTTGCCGCCGCGGTCCCGACCATCTGGGGCGGCGTACTCGCCGGACTCGCGGCCAAGCCGCAGGACATCTCGCATCTGCGTTCGGTGGTCGTCGGTGGTGCGGCGGTGCCGCCGTCGATGATGCGCGCCTTCCAGGAAAAGCACGGCGTTCGCATCCTGCACGCCTGGGGCATGACCGAGACCTCCCCGCTCGGCAGCGTCGCCCACCCGCCCGCCGGGGTGACCGGCGATGCCGAATGGGAGTACCGCTTCAGCCAGGGCCGCTTCCCCGCCAGCGTGCAGGCACGCCTGATCGGCGACGACGGCAGTGTCGTCCCCAATGACGGTCAATCCCTCGGTGAGTTGGAAGTTCGCGGCCCGTGGATCACCGGCTCGTACTACTCCCCGGACGGCGCGCAGATCGACCCCGATAAATTCGACGATGGCTGGCTGCGCACCGGCGACGTCGGCAAGATCAGCCCCGACGGCTATCTCACCCTGGTCGACCGTTCCAAGGATGTGATCAAGTCCGGCGGCGAATGGATCTCCTCGGTGGATCTGGAGAATGCGGTCATGGGCCATCCGGCCGTCGCCGAGGCCGCGGTCATCGGTGTGCCCGACGAGAAGTGGGACGAGCGCCCCCTCGTCGCCATCGTGCTCACCGACGGCGCCGAGACCGAACCCGAGGAGCTGCGCGAATTCCTCGCCGACAAATTCGCCAAATGGCAACTGCCGGAACGGTGGACCTTCATTGCGGAGGTGCCCAAGACCAGCGTCGGCAAATTCGATAAGAAGCGCCTGCGCGCGCAGTACGCCGACGGCGAGCTGACGGTCACCACGCTGTCCTGACGGAACGACCCCGCGTCACCACTTCAGCATGGGCAGTGGTGACGTGGGGTTGGTTCGGATCCGCTGCGCCGTCAGTTGCACCAACCGGCGGTGGAAGCCCTTGTCCGGATAGCGCTTCGCCAACTCGCGGTAGGTCGAGCGGGGTACGCCGAAACGTCCGAGTAGGCCGAATTCGACATCGATGGCATCTGCTCGGCGGAAGATTTCGATCGGGTCGGTGCGCTCACCCGCGGGCCGAATCTTGTGGTGCTGGTCGATCATGGTGACGACCAGATCGGCGA
Source organism: Nocardia sp. NPDC004604 (assembly GCF_040609795.1). Taxonomy (NCBI): domain Bacteria; kingdom Bacillati; phylum Actinomycetota; class Actinomycetes; order Mycobacteriales; family Nocardiaceae; genus Nocardia; species Nocardia sp. NPDC004604. The sequence continues at coordinate 37,975 of NZ_JBEXLC010000037.1, read as the reverse complement.
GGTCGGGTCGGTCGATCTGGTCGAGCCACTGCAGCGCGAGGTCGGCGGAGGGCGCGAGGTAGTCGAAGGTGCCCGCCGTCCAGATGCCCAGGTCGTGAAAGGCCGCGGCCGTCAGGTACTCCTCGCGGGTGCTCGGCACGGGCCCCGAGCCACCGGCGAGCAGATCGCACAGCTGCAGCACCCGCAGCACATGATTGGTATAGGCCACGCGATCCGAACCGAGTTGCGGCAGCCAAGGATCGAGGCGCCTGTCGACCTCGTCACGAAGATCGTTGCTGCTCATGCGCGCTCACATTACGCGCGATACCGCCGATACGGCGGGAGCATCGGCGGTATCGCCCAGCACTTCGGCGCGGCCGGAAGTCCGTGCCGCGCCGAGGTTTTGTGCTTCAGGGGTGGTCGGATCCGAGGACGTCGAGTCGACCAGGGTGCTGTTGCGGTTCAACGTTTGACACTGCGTCGCCGTCGTTGTGTCGGCTGCGCCAATAGGCCGCGTTGCGGCGGGTTCGATGGGTGTCGGGGTGCTCCGGACCCAGGACGCGCAATCGGTCGATCAGGAGTAGTTCGTGTTCGGCGACAGCCGTAGCGAAGTTGCCCTGCTCGCCGTGCCAATGGGCGAGATTGCTGCGGGTGATGAGGGTTAGTGGGTGGTCCGGTCCGAGGGCGCGAATATTATCGTCCAGCAGTTGTTCGAGTTCGACCACGGCGCTCGTGGCATTTGCATTCCGGCCGCGCCAATAAGACACGTTGTTGCGCGTGGTCAAGGTGTCCGGGTGGTCGGATCCCAGGATGCGTCGGCGATCCGACAGTAGCTGCTCGTATTCGGTGACGGCCGAATCTATGTCACCGTTCTCGCCGAGCCACTGGGCAAGAGTGTTGCGTGTGCGGAGTGTGTTGGGGTGGTCAGGCCCAAGGACGCGCGATCGCTCCACCAGAATGTGCTTATATTCGGTGATAGCCGTTATCAGGTCACCGTTTTCGCCGCGTCGGTTCGCGAGATTGTGTGCGGTCTGTAGCGTGTCGGGATGCTCTGGTCCGAGCACGCGCTGTCGGTCGGCAAGGACATGTTCGTATTCGACGATGGCCCCATTCAGGTCGCCGTGCTCGCCGCGCCAATGGGCGAGGTTGTTGCGGGTTCGAAGGGTGTCGGGATGGTCCGGCCCCAGGATGCGGAGTCGAGCGGGGAGGATCCGTTCGTAATCGGTGATTGCTCCGGCGACGTCGCCGATCTCCCCGCGCCACCACGCGAGGTTGTGCGCGGTCTGCAGGGTTTCGGGGTGGTCGACTCCGAGCACCCGTCGACGATCGGTGAGGAGATGCTCGAGTTCGCTGATGGCAGTGGCGGTGTCACCATGGTCGCCATGCCAGTGGGCGAGGCTTTCGCGGGCTGACAACGTCTCGGGAGCGTCTGGACCCATGACACGCCGCAGGTCGGCCTCGAGCTGCTCGAATTCGGTAATAGCCGTGGATACGTCGCCGCTCTCGCCGCGCCACCACGCGAGGTGTCCTCGGGCGGCGAGGGTGTCGGCCCGGTCGGGTCCGACCACATCGATGAAGGTCGGAAGCCATGAAGCCCACTGGTCTCGATTATCCGCAGCGCGTGTTGAATCCAGGCCGGTGAGATAGCTGACCGCCCCGGCCGAATTGCCGAACGAAAGGTAGTGTCTCACCGCCGATCCGCGCGCGTAGTCGACTATCTGCTCGTCGGTACTGGTCTCGATCGCGGCTGCGATGCTGCGATGGGACTCTTCCAAGTCGATGCCGAGTTCGTTCAGCGCTGCCGTCAGTGGTGGAATCAATGCACTGTGGGCGATGCCCAGCGCTTCTCGCGGCGTGCCTGAGCGACCCCGAATCACCAGGGCGCCGAGGCTCACAGCGATGTCGCGGATCTGTGTGTGGCTCGAGACAATACCTTGGGAGGCCAATGCGGACCGGAGTAGTTCCAAGGGCAAAGCTGGTCCCTCTCCGGATGCGACCAGTATGGCGAGTGTCGTCGCATGGATTCCCGAATCGATGGCTGCGCAGTTGAGTCGTTCCCGGACGAGCGCGTCGAGGTCCACGGTTCCAAGTATGTTCGAGTCGGAAGTACTCTGGTCGATTTCGGTAAGCAATCGCGCCAGGAGCCATCCACCCGCGAGATCTTGTGCGTCGAGTTCGCGCACTAGTCGATGGAACGCTGCGGCCCATCCGGTCGACTGATCGCCGTCCCAGTGAGTCTTGACGGCCGCCGCGATGTCGTGTGCTGCCGGGGGCCTCAAGTTGATGCGCCGCATGTGGCCGAGCTCCGGTGCATCCTCGAGGCCGGTACCGCTGCGGATACCGGCAATCACTCGCACGTGGGCCAGGTCGCTGCGACGAGTGAGCATAGACACCGCGGCCACGAGGAGTTCGCGGCTGCCGGCCGCTGGCTGATCCAGCCCATCGACTATGAGAGTGATCCGGCGCCCTGGCTTTGTGAGCCGAGCCAGTGGCTCGCGGACCGTGCGGTCGAAGAGGCCGAGTTCGACGTCGCCCCGACTGATGAGTTCCCGTTCCACCGCGTCTATGGCGGCCTCGTAATCGGATAGGCGGTGACGTAGTTGGGCCGAGAGTTCGGTGGCGAACGATTCGATGGTCGCCGTGACATCCAGGAAGACGGCAGCAGTGATGTATCGCGACGACAAGTCTTCCAAGTTGTCGGCCAAGCTGGGGCGCACCAAAAGCGCCATAAGTGTGGACTTTCCGCAGCCGGCCGGGCCGACGACTGCCCGAAGTCGACCACTGGTTTCGACCACGGCCGAGAGTTGTTCGCGGAGGCCGTCGGTCAGCACGAGGCCCCTGGTGAGTTGATCGACGGATCCGGCAATGGGGCGGCCGGTTACGGCGTCGTCGCGGCGAGCGGCGTTGGGTACCAACCACAGCCCCGGATCGCCGAACATGGCAGCGTCTCCTGCGGAGAACGACAGATGCCGAGGCTGTTGACGGGTGCATGCGGCGGCGATGGGGCCGGTGAGGTCGGCGGGCAACAAGTATTCGCCACTCGCTGCCAGGCCGCTGGAGAAGGTCGAGACCATGGTGCGCGTGAAGCAGCCGGAATAGGCGGGGCCGTCGCCAGATGCCACCAACAGTTCCACCCGGCCTGACGAGTGGGCGAGTACGTCGACCCAGCGGCGGGCGGCTCCGATGGCACCTTGCTCGGTTTCGCAGGCGTCGACTACGACGATCAGGCCGTCGGGTGAGAACCTATTGAGCTTCTCCCGAATACCCTGAGCCAGATGAAACGCGATCCTGGAATCCGGTATCGACGGTGAATCGAGGGCGAGCAGGTAGAAGTCGTCACTGCCAAGTGCAGTGCCGTGACCGACGAAGCTGATCAGGAGAGTCGCTTGCTGATCCGAGGCGGCGGCGAAGGCTTGGTCGAGGGCGCCGATGAACTCTGCGATGGTGGGACTTACCATGGGACCGTCGTGGTCTATGGCTGACCGCCAGCCGGCCCCGCTCAACGCCGAATACAGTTCGCCCGCAAGCTCTCCGGGAAAACCTAAACTTGGAAGTGCTGCGCACTCCGACCCGACCACGAGCGCCAGCTTTCCTCCCATGCACGGAAGTATCGGACAGGGCTCGAGCCGAAACAAGAGCCGGGCTCGGCGAACCCGACTCCTGTTGGACAAACTTCAGCAGGACCGGAATTCCGGGCTCTGGTTGAGTAGCTGGGCGCGGGTGGAGATGAAAGTGGAGTAGGTTTCGCTGCCGACCGCCGACAGCGGGAAGGCCGCTACCCGGTGGCAGTTCTGGAAGGCGAGTTTCACGTTGAAGTGGCGTTCCAGGCCGCCGCGGATGGCGTCGGAGGCCATGGCGCGCAGCAGTTGTCCACGGGCCACCTCATCGGGTGGCGCTACGACATTGTCGGCGAATTCGACTGTGCCGGAATGCAGCTCACCGGCCACCCGGCTGACGACCTCCCAGGCGTAGGGGAGGGAGAGCCGGACGACCTCGACGAAGTCGGCGTCGTCGACCTCGCCGCGCTCGGCGCGTTCGAGTAGGGCGGTGGGAACATCGAGGGACATAGCGCTCTCCTGACCTGGATGGCTGTTGCGATGCCCCTCGAGTCTAATCGGAAACTGTTGTCAACAAGACTGGATTCGTCCCGAAAGTGCTGTGGTCAGTGCGGTTTTCGCATCCGCGGCCAGCTGCCGGACCAGATCGCCAGCCGGTAACTCGGGTGCCAGTTCGTGGGTCTGGCCCGCCCACATATTCACCTCTTCCTGGTTGCCCGCCGCCCGTGCGGCAGCCCGCAACGGCGCTGTGGCGTAATGGATTTCCGGGTAGGCGGACGGTGCCGTCGCGGTGTGTTCGTCGATGAACCGATTGCGCAGGCCACGCGCCCGGCGGCCGGTGAAGGCGCGGGTCAGCACGGTTGGGGCAGCCGTGCTCAGCGCGGCGCGGTGCAGCGCATTGGTGCCCGCCTCCGGACAGCGCAGGAAGACGGTGCCGAGTTGGACGGCCGCCGCGCCCGCCGCGAGTGCTGCCGCGATGCCAGCGCCGGTGGTCAGGCCGCCGGTGGCCACGATCGGCCGGTCCACGGCGGTGTTGAGCAGCTGCAGCAGGGCGAGCAGTCCCAGCGGGTCGGCGGCGTCATCGGCGACGCGATCGACGAAGGTGGCACGGTGCCCGCCCGCCTCGACGCCCTGTGCGATCAGCACATCGGCGCCCGCCTCGACCGCGATCCGGCCCTCGGCGACCGAGGTGACCGTGACCCATACCTCCGAGCCCGCCGCGTGCAAGCGGGCGATCTCCGCGGCGCTGGGGCAGCCGAAGGTGAACGTGACCACCGCGACCGGGGTATCGACGAGCAGTGCCAGCTTCGCGTCCCAGTCGTCGGTGTCGTACTTCGGCGTGCCGAGTTCGTGTGTGCGAGCCAGCTCGGCCAGGTAGTCGGCGAAACTCTCGGGCGGTGAAGCGGGTCCGGGGGTGAAGAGATTCACCCCGATCGGCGCGGTGGTGAGTTCGCGCGTGGCCGCGAGTCTTGCCGCGGTATCGGCGACGGTCAGATATCCGGCGGCCAGCAGTCCGAGCCCGCCCGCCGCGGAAACCGCCGCGGTCAACTCCGGAGTGGACGGTCCGCCCGCCATCGGCGCGAGCACGATCGGAACGCTCGAGTCGTCGAGGATCACGCATACCAGTCTGGCTCATCGGCCGTCGCCGGTGACCGGCGTCGCCCGGAAGTCACGACGCCGTGATGTCCCGCTAGGCGTCTGACCAGGCTCTTACTGAGGACTTCGGCAGGAAAGGTTGCGGAATGGTCACGACGGGGTAGAGTTCCCGTCACAACGGACACCGAAACGTTACAAATTTCGGAACCGGCGAATCGTTACAGAACGGTCGGGGCCGACTCGGGATCCATTGAGTCACTGTAGGTCGAGTGCAAGGACCAGCTTTGTCGCAGCATCGGGTAGGCCCCAGTTCCATAACCGTCATGAGTCTGATCGGTGAAGGCGTTGCGGGGCGGCCGACGCGGCATCGCGCCGAGCCGTCGACCACCGACCGGGTGAAGGTCGCGGCCGGTGTCGCGGTCGCCGCCGGCGCACTCATCGGCGCCACCGCGCAGGTCGCTCCGGCCATTGCCGCCCCGCTGCTGCCGGGCGCGCACGACGGGGACGAGGAAGCCGCCGCGCCCATGACGTTCAAGGGCACGGCGGAATTACCCGTCGAAGAGATCAAGGCCGCGACTCCGGTCGCCGAGGTCGCGCAGGCCGTCGCCACTCCGGTGGCCGCACCGGTCGCGGCTCCGGTCGCCAACCCGTTCGGCATCGGCGGTCTGCCGCCGGAGATCGCGGGCCCGCTGGCCCAGGTCGAACAGATTCTCAAGGGCGCACAGCAGCAGATCGCCCCGGCCGCCGCGGTGCGGCCGGTCGCCGGTGAGATCAGCTCCGGATTCGGTTCCCGCTGGGGCGAATTCCACTACGGCCTCGACTTCGCCGACCAGCTCGGCGCGCCCATCCACTCGGTGAGCAACGGCACCGTGATCGAGGCGGGCCCGGCCTCCGGCTTCGGCCTCTGGGTGCGGGTGCAGCAGGACGACGGCACCGTCGCGGTCTACGGCCACGTGAACGAGATGTTCGTGCAGGCGGGTCAGCGGGTGAACGCGGGCGATGTCATCGCCACCGTCGGCAACCGCGGCAATTCGACCGGACCGCATCTGCATCTGGAGATCTGGGATCAGAACGGCAGTAAGGTCGATCCGATGCCGTACCTTGCCGCCAAGGGTGTCCCGCTCCAATGGGGCCCTTCGGCGCACTGATTTTCTTGCCCGGCTTGAGATTTCGACGTTCACAAGGCCCCCGCGGCGACCGGTCGGTCGTTAGGCTCGGGCCCGTGAGCGAGCGGAGTGCCGGCGAGGTGCAGTCATGACCGAGCTGGGCGATATCTTCGAGCCGGGATCACCACATGGGCGCACCTACGCCGTGCTGGTGCATCATCCGCGTTCCAGTCTGGCCGAGATCGCGGGATATCTGGGTATCTCGAGCGAGGCCGCGTCCGCATCGCTGGAGGTGCTGACGGGGCTGCAGGCCGCGGTCAGCCAGCTGTCCATCGACGGCGAGGCCATCTGGGACGCGCACGCCCCCGAATCGCTGTCGGAGGCCGAGGCGCGGCGCAGACAGCACGAGATCAACCAGATGCATGCCGCGGCAGCGCGACTCAGCGAGACCTTTCGTTCGGTGCGGCGCTCACCGCGCACCAATGGCGCGATCGTTCCGGTCTTCGAACGCATGGAGATGCTGGCGGATTTCGAAGAGGTGCAGACCTCGGCCCGCACCAGCGTCAAGGTGATCGAGCGCGGTCCCTACCTCAGCGATCCGGAACGCGAGCGACAGCTGTTCCTGCTCAAGCGTGCCCGGATCGGCGAGGGCATCCGCTATCAGACGCTCTATCAGGACACCATCTACCAGGACGCGGAGCGGCTGCGGCATGCGCTGGCCACCAATGCCAGCGGCGCCCAGGCACGTACGCTGCCGGAACCGCCGTTCAAACTGATCATCAGCGATGATGAGCGGGCCAGCCTGGTGCTGCATGTCGACGAGCGGCGGCCGGATCCGATGGGGCTGCGCATCACCGGATCGCCGGGACTGCGGCTGCTGGTGAAGACATTCGACGTGCTGTGGTCGCTGGCCGCGCCGATTTCGGTGAATCCGACGGCCGATGAGCTCGACGAGCGGGACAAGGCGATCCTGACCCTGATGGGTTTGGGTGCGACCGATGACACCATTGCCCGCAGGCTCGGCATGTCCCGCCGAACTGTGGTCCGGCGCACAGCTCGGCTGCTGGAGCGCCTCGGCGCCAGCACCCGCTTCCAGGCCGGTGTGCAGGCGACCAGACGCGGGTGGTTGTGACTTGGGCAACTGAACTGCTCGAGTGGACAACATGGGACGCATGCTGAACGATCAGTGACCCGGGATTTTTGAGGGCTTGTGTCGCAACGGATTCGGAGGTATCAGGGCACCCTCCGCGATTCGCGGAAAGTTAGCTCTCTACGATGTCCCGATTGCGTTACGTGGCGGCGAGCGCGGCGGCGGTATTCCGCGTCCGGTGTTCGGCGCTGCGATGTTTGATGTGAAAGGCGAATGGTTTCGAATGGATAGGGCGCGTCGATCTGTTCGGACCAGCCGTCGACTCCGCGCCAGCGCCCCACTGCTCGGGCAGCTGCTCACGGCCTTCCGTCGACGCCGCCCCCGATGCGGTGGCCATCCGCTTCGACCCCACCGGTGATACGGCCGAACAGCGCGAGCTGACCTATCGCGAATTCGACGAGGCGTCCGCGCGGCTGGCCAGGGAGCTGATCGCGCGCGGCATCGGCCCCGGCGACATTGTGGCTACCGCGCTGGCCCGCTCGGTCGAATCGGTGCTCGCGGTGTGGGCGATCGCGAAGACCGGCGCGGCCTATGTTCCGGTCGATCCGGCCTATCCCGCCGAGCGGATCGCGCATATGGTGTCGGATTCCGGCGCCGTGCTCGGGCTGACCATATCGGCGCACCGGGCGACAGCTGGTGCTGACCGCGCATCACATTCTGCTCGACGGCTGGTCGATGCCGCTGCTGATGAAGGATCTGCTGGTTCTCTACGCGACCAGGGGCGAGGCCGCGCAGCTGCCCGCCGCGCGGCCCTATCGCGACTATCTGGCGTGGTTGGCGCGCCAGGACCGCGAGAACACGCTGCGCGCATGGGATACCGCGCTGGCGGGCGTCGAGCCGACGCTACTTGCCCCCGCGCTGGTGCGACCGGCATTGCCGGACACTGGTTTCGGCAGGTCGGCATTCGAGCTGTCGGCGACCGAGACGGCGGCGCTGACCGCCTTCGCCGCCGCGGCCGAGGTCACCGTCAATACCGTGCTCCAGGCCGCATGGTGCGTGGTCGTCGCCGGTATCACCGACCGTCACGATGTCGTCTTCGGCGTCACGGTATCCGGTCGGCCACCGCAGCTCGACGGGGTCGACGAAATGGTCGGCCTCTTCGTCAACACCATCCCGGTGCGGGTCCGATTCGATTCGGCGACAACGGTTTCGCGGCTGCTCACCGAGCTGCAGGCGGAGCAGGCCGCACTGCTCGAACATCACTATCTCGGGTTGGCCGAGGTCCAGGGTGTCGCGGGCGGCAGCGAACTGTTCGATTCGCTGGTGGTCTACGAGTCGTATCCGGTCGATGCCGATGGCCTGCGGCAGGCGGGCAGTGCGATCGACGGCCTGCTGGTCACCGGGGTGCGTTCGGTCGACTACACGCACTATCCGGTCACGGTGCGGGCCGAACTGGGTGCCGGGCTGCGGGTGGAGGTGCTCTACCGCGGCGATACCGTCGCCGAATCGGCGGCGCAGGCGCTCACCCAGCGGTTGCGTGGGATGCTCGGCGAATTCGTCACCGCGCCACAGCGTTCGGTTGTCGCGGTGCGCAATGGCGTCGCCACCGACGTGCTCACCCAGGTTCGGTACTGGCGCACCGCACTGGCGGGTCTGCCGGATGAGCTGACATTGCCGATGGATCGACCGCGCTCGGCGGTGCCGTCCGATGCCGGTGCCCGGGTCGGGTTCGAGATCGGCGTGCACCTGCACGACGGGCTGCGCCGACTTGCCGAGACGCGCAATACCTCGATGTTCGTGGTGGCGCACGCGGCGTTCACGGTGCTGTTGGCGCGGCTGTCCGGCCCGGCCGATATCGCGATCGGGACCACTGTGCGCACCGAAACTGCCAGTGCCACTGATGGTTTCGGTAATATGGTCGTGCTGCGTACCGAATAATGACGCCGGTGCTTCCTTCGGCGCGTTGCTCGCCGCAATCGGTCCGGTCGACGCCGCCGCATTCGCCTATGTCGATGTGCCGCTGGACCAACTCGTCGAGGTGCTCGACCCGATCCGGGTGCCCGGCCGACATCCGCTGTTCCAGGTCGCGATGGGCTTCCAGGATGACGCCGATCCGATCGCGGTGGATCTGCGCCTTTCGCTTACCGAGCGGGTCGGCCCGCGCGGTGAGACGCGGGGCATGCTGGCCGAATTCACCTATGCGACAGATCTGTTCGACGCCGCCACCGCACAGGGCTTCGCCGATCGATTCGGCCGGATCCTCGCCGCGGTGGTCGCCGATGCCACGGTGACCGTCGGCGATATCGATCTGCTCGGACCGGATGAACGCGACAGCGTGTTGCGCGAATGGAATGCACGCGGTGCGTGGGTACCCGCCGCGACCCTGCCCGAGCTGATCGCCGATCAGGCCCGGCGGCGACCGGATGCGGTGGCCGTCCGCTCCGGCGACACCGCAATGACTTTCGCGCAGTTGCGGCGGCGGGCGAATCGGGTGGCAAGGGCGCTGATCGCCGCCGGTGCCGGACCGGAATCGCTGGTGGCCGTCGCGGTTTCGCGCACCGAGGAGCTGCCGGTCGCCCTGCTCGGCGTGCTCACCGCGGGTGCGGCCTATCTGCCGATCGATACCACCTATCCGGCGCAGCGACTGGCCTTCGTGCTGTCGGACGCGGCTCCGGTCTGCGTGCTCACCACCGCGGCGCAGCGCGCCGATGTGCCGGTCGGCGACCAGCCGGTGATCTTGCTCGAGGACACAGCGGAATTCGCCGATGGCCAGATCAGCGATGCCGACCGCAGCGCACCGCTGCTCCCGGACAATCTGGCCTACGTCATCTACACCTCGGGCTCCACCGGTGTGCCGAAGGGCGTCGGCGTCGCGCACCGCAATGTGGTCGAGCTGTGTGCCAATACTCAGCCGCTGTTCGGTTTCGACGAGACCGATGTGTGGATGCTGTTCCACTCCTTCGCCTTCGACTTCTCGGTATGGGAACTGTGGTGCGCAATGGCCACCGGCGGCACCGTCGTGGTTGTCGACTACGCGACCTCGCGCGCACCGGAGCTGTTCCGCGAGTTGCTGATTCGCGAGCGGGTGACCGTGCTGAACCAGACGCCGTCGGCGTTCTACCAGCTCATCGAGGCCGACCGGGCCGCACCGGAGGCCGAAGGCGAGTTCGCGCTGCGCCACGTCGTATTCGGCGGTGAGGCACTGGATCTGCGCCAGTTGCGGCGCTGGTACGACCGTCACCCCGCGGATGCGCCGCGGCTGGTCAATATGTACGGCATCACCGAAACCACGGTGCACGTATCGTTCCTGGCGCTGGACAAGCAGGTCGCGGACAATCCGGCCAGCCTGATCGGGAGCGCACTGCCCGGTCTGGACGGCTATGTCCTCGACGAGCGGTTGCATCCGGTGCCGGTCGGTACACCGGGCGAGATCTATGTGGCCGGGGCCCAGCTGTCCAGGGGATATCTCGGCAGGCCGGGGCTGGCCGCCGTGCGGTTCGTCGCGAATCCGTTCGGTTCGCCGGGATCTCGCATGTACCGCACCGGTGACCTCGGGCGCTGGGGCAACTTCGATGAGGTGACCGGACTGGCCTACGCCGGACGCGGTGATCAGCAGGTCCAGTTGCGCGGCTTCCGAATCGAACTCGGCGAGATCGAATCCGCGCTACTCGCCCAGCCATCGGTCAGCCAGTCCGTCGTCCTGGTCCGCTCGACCGAACGCCTCGGCGATCAGCTCGTCGGCTATGTGGTGCCCGCCTCCGGCGCCCGCCTCGATCCGGATGAACTGCGCACGCAGGTGGCCGAATTCCTCACCGGCTATATGGTCCCCGCCGCGATCGTGGTGCTCGATGTCATGCCGCTGACACCGAACGGCAAGCTGGATCGGCGCGCGCTGCCCGATCCGGCATTCGAGGCACGCCAGTACCGCGCGCCCGCCACGCCGATCGAGGAAGCCGTCGCCGCCGCCTTCGCGCAGGTGCTCGAGCTCGATCGATTCGGTATGGACGACAACTTCTTCGAACGTGGCGGCAACTCGCTGATCGCCACCAAGCTCACCACGCGGCTGAGTTCGGTACTCGGCGAGAAGATTCCGGTGATGCGGGTGTTCACCGCGCCGACGCCGGGCGAATTCGTCGCGGAGATGGCGCGCCGGGCCAGCGGTCAGGTCGAGGGCGAGGCGGCCTTCGATGTGGTGCTGCCGCTGCGGGCCAGCGGTTCGGCCGAACCGCTGTTCTGCATCCATCCGGTATCCGGTATCGCGTGGTCGTTCGCGGGTCTGGCCGCCCCCCCTCGATCCGGATCGTCCGATCTACGGCCTGCAGGCGCCGACGCTGGCGATCGCGGCGGTGCTACCGGACACGATCGAGGAGTGGGCGCGCATCTATGTCGATGCGATCCGCTCGGTCCAGCCGCAGGGGCCGTATCACCTGCTCGGCTGGTCGATGGGCGGTGTCTTCGCGCACGAGATCGCGGTCCAGCTGCAGCGCGCGGGACAGCGGGTGGCCACGCTCGCGGTAATGGACAGTTATATGGCCGATCCGCCCGACGAACGCGGCCCAGGGCGCGGGCTCGCCGGTGCCGGTGGCCGAGCTGATCGGCGGATTGCTCGGTGAACAGGCCGGTGACCTCGGCTTCGACACCGACGTGGACTGGGACGCGCTGGCCGAACGACTGGTCGAGCTGCCCGAGCCGTTCGCCTCCTTCGGCTCCGAGCGGTTCACCCGGGTATTGGATACCGCCGTACATTCGGTGGTCCTGCGCAATGACTATCGTCCGGCACGCTTCCACGGCGATGTCATCTACTTCACCGCGGCGCTCGATGATCCCACCGGTTCGATCGGCGCATCCATCTGGGCCGAGTTGGTGGACGGCGCGGTGGACAATCGCGCGGTCCCAACCACCCACTGGCGGATGACCACCACCCCCGGTCTCGCCGAAATCGGCAAGGCGCTGACCCAGGTATGGCACCCCAGGTAGGCGATCAAGATCAGGTGGAACTGGTGGCGGTAGCCTCTCGCGTTTTGCCACCATGATTTCCACGTGATCATCCGTCCAGTCGAGCGCCCTGGGTGGTGAGGGCGGTGCGGATGCGGTCGAGGATTACGTGGGGGCGGTGGTGGAGGAGGGTGGCGTTGAGGCGGATTACTCGCCAGCCCTGGGCTTCGATGCGGGCTATGCGGTCGATGTCTTTGGTGCGTTGGGTGGGGTTGGTCCAGTGTTGGGCGCCGTCGTATTCGACGGCCACCTGCCACTTCCGCCAACCGAGGTCGACGCGCGCGATGAACTCGCCGTAGTGATCACGGATCACCAATTGTGTTGTGGGGCGGGGTAAGCCGTTGTCTATCAGGAGTAAGCGTGTGTGGGTTTCGGGTGGGGATTCGGCGCCTGGATCTACGACGGCGAGCGTTGTGCGCAAGCGGTTGAGGAAACGTGCGCCCGGATGTTTCGATGCCAAGGTCGCAACCTCACCCGGTTCGAGTCCGGTGGCCGCACACAGTGCGTCCAGAATCGGTGTTGCCCGCTCGCGCGGCAGGCGCCGGCCGAGGTCGAATGCTGTGCGCGCCGGTGTTGTGACCTTGAACCCATCGACCTCACAGCATTCGCTCGGCTCGATAACTGAGCGGATAGCACGAATTCCGCAGGGCGGGCGGCAATGTCCGCCCCTGGCGATCTCCGCGGGTTGATCGGCATCGAGCCAGCGGGTGTTATGCATCGCGGCCGCCGAGCAACCGATCAGAACACCATCACCTTTTGCCCAATGCGCCGCAGCGCGGGCCATGCCTCCCGCATCGAGCGACCCCCCTTTGCGCATATAGACATCCGGAAACACCCGCACAAAGTTGTGCCGCAACTCCCACCGCGTGACCAACCCCGCCGCCACCGCCCAAGACCCCACAAACGCCTCATCCAACACCCCCATCCCCCCACTATCCCCACCCCCACCGACAACTCCGTGGCGATCAAGATCAGGTGGCACTGGTGGCGGGGGCTTCTCGGGCGATGCCGCCATAGATTCCACATGATCATTTGTCCAGTTCAGATGCGGGGTGGTGGGTGTTTCTAGAGAACGCGACCACGGCCAGTTGACTGGGCTGGAAGCTGTGGGCCTGTCCACCTGGGTGCGGGAGGTAAGGTGGGTACACCACACGACGTGCCCAGCACTGCACCGGCAAAACCGGGGAACGCCGAACCATTCCGGGTCCAGCAACTCGGGAAGTCGGTGCAGGACAACAGGACCTACCGCAGGCCAACCAACCCGAACGCACCCCTGTCCCGGATAGGCAGGCACTCGGGAATGTATTGGTGGAGGGGCGCTCTCGACGTTTTCCTGCGAGGATGCAGGTGATCGGTTGTCCAGGTTGGCACGTGGCCGGAGCTGGACATCGGCCTCAGTTGCCGCGTGTTGGGTCGAGGCTTTGTGTGCGGCGCTGAGTTCGGTGCGTGATGATGGATATGAGGGCTGGTTGAACTCGCCAGCCTGCATGCGAGCGGTGAAAGCGTCCCACTGGTCAGGGGTGAAGATCAGTGCGCACTCGATGGGGCGTTGTGGTGGCCGCGGAGGGGTGGGTGGACGGGGCAAGGAGTGCGTTCGGGTTGGGTGGGCTGCGGTAGGTCCTGTTGTCCTGCACCGACTTTCGGGGTTGCTGGACCCGGAATGGTTTGGCGTCCCGTGGTTTTACGGGTGCAGTGCTGGGCGCGTCGTGTGCCGTACCCGGCTTACCTTCCGCAGTCAGGTGGGCAGGCCCACGGCTTCCAGCGTGGTCGACTGGCTGTGGTTGCGATGGGCGAGGGCTCGGGAGTGTATAAGTTCTGGCCGGGCTGGCGGCTATGGGCGCGGGTTGAACTCGCCGTCGTGTACGCCAGCGGTGAAGGTGTCCCATTCGGCTGGTGTGAAGATCAGTGTGGCAAGGGCGGAGAGCTACGCGCGCGGGTTGAACTCGCCGTCGTGTACGCCAGCGGTGAAGGTGTCCCACTTGGTTGGTGTGAAGATCAGTGCGGGGCCGGTGGGGTTCTTCGAGTCGCGGATACCGACATGACCGGCTTCGAGCCAGGCGACTTCCACGCACTCGCTGCCGGTACTACTGCGCGATGACTTGAACCAGTGCGCGCCGGTCAGGTTGATGGTCACTGTCGTATCTCCTGTTGCGGGAGGGCTGGCGGCTACGCGCGCCGGTTGAAATCGCCGTCGTGTAGGCCAGCGGTGAAGGTGTCCCACTCGGTTGGTGTGAAGATCAGTGCGGGGCCGGTGGGATTCTTCGAGTCGCGGATACCGACATGGCCGCTGTCGAGCCAGGCGACTTCCACGCACTCCCTGCCCGAAGCGCTACGTGATGATTTGAACCAAAGTGCGCCGGTCAGGTCGATAGTCACTGTTCGTATCTCCTTGCTACCTGCCTGAGCAGGTCCCTCGCTGCTTGCTCCTCCAGTGTGGCGGACAGGAGGCTTTGGTGGATGCCGTGATAGCGCTTCACGTCGGCGATCTCCTCGAAAAACATTGACCCGATGGTGGCTTCGGCATAGACGACGGGCGGTTCTGTATAAAAGCCTCGGCCGCCTTCTGGGAAGTCGAGGATGACGTATGGAAGTACCGGATTCCCATCTGCCGGAAACCCCGCCGAGAACGGCAATATGCGCAATGTGATGTTGGGTCGGGTACTCATGTCCGCCATGTGTCGGCATTGAGCTGCCATTATCGTGCGCGATCCCACAATCGTATGGAGAACGTTCTCGTGGAGGATGAACTCGGCCGTTATTGGATTGCGCTGCCGAGTTAGGATTGCGGTACGTCGCAAGCGCACAGCGACTCGGCGTTCGAGATCTTCAGGTGTGTCAGTCGGGAGATATGGTTGTTCGATAACTCTCGCGTAGTCGGCGGTCTGCAAAAGTCCAGCAACGATCAAGGGCTGATAGACGAACAGTTGTGACGCACCGGATTCGAGTCCTAGATACGTTTTGAATCCAGGCGGAAGCAGATGACGGTTTGCCTGCCACCACGACCTCGTCGCCAACTGCTGCGCAAGGGCTTTCAGTTCCTCGATCCGTCGCTCGCTGAGGTCGTAAACGCGGCCGAACGCCTCTACATCGCGCAGTTTGACTTTGTCGTTGTGTCCCTTTTCGATCCGTATGACCGAGGTCTTGCTCATCTCCATCTCACGCGCAGCCTGCTCGAGCGTGAACCCGGCACCCTCGCGCGCATCTCGAAGTGCCCGCCCCAGTTGCCGACGCGGCAGCGTCGAGTCCGGTTGATCCTCCCTCACCATGGCTCCCCATTCCCCGCTTGTCCGAAACGGCCCAGGTCGCAGTCCGATTCGGGCTTATCCCGTGTGTCGGCCGGTCCCAATTCTGGGCGAACCGGCAACTTTGATCGGACTGTCCACTTCGGACCCACTGACGCCGTGTGCGGGGAGCACCATAACCACATGGCCGAGCAACACGGAACCCTCAACGTCGCTCATGCGCGTGTCTTACGGGCGCTGAGCTGCGGAGGGATGCTTACAGAACAGCAGATCATGGTCTCAGCGAGCCTTACGAAATGGAAGACGCGCCAAGCCCTGGCAAATCTCACCGACCGTGCGCTCGTCGTGAGCACCCAAGCGCGGAGGGGGCGCTACCAGATCACTCAGTTGGGCCGAAACACCTTGGCTACGAAGCCATTCGACTTCAGACAGCCGGGGGTGTGAAGCGATTGGCTGCCAAATGTGCGGGATGCCGCATCGAATCTGCTTGTCTCCCAACAATATTGACGTATGAAACGGATCCTGCGGCATGACCGGGCGACAGATACGCGTTGCCGCGCCCCCGCTGTGCGATGCCATGGACGTGTTGTTGGCGCACGGTCTATGGCAACGGCATCGCGCGTGCCGTATCAACCGGTGCATGTGGAAGGCGGCGGCGTATCAGACGCTCGTGCTCGCCGGGCGGTTGGTCCCGCAGTCGATGAGCCCGCGTGAACGTGCCGCCGCGAGAGGTATCGATTACCCAATAGCGGCCGAGATTGCCGCACTACCGCCCGGCGGCCACTCGCCGGGCACGTTACGTGAGGTGCTGGACGGGCTCGAGTCTCTGGCGTGCGATCCGTACGACGCGCGAGCCCGATAGGGATGGCCGGGAGCGAGCATCGCACCGAGGTAGACGGCTGGTCGGCCGAGTGGCAGGTAGACCACTACCGCATTCGGATAACGCTGGTACGCAGCGGGGCCGAGAAACCCCTGGTTTCATTCATGGCGGCTTCGGCCCCGGACCTGAGGCAGATGCGAGAGCGCTTTCCCAAGCTCTCGCCGTTATGGGATGCGATTCGGCATGAGTACTGGGCGGAAGTTGCACCGCCCCTGAGGAATTCGCGAGGGCGGTTCGTTCGATGAGCGACGACAGGCGGCTTCGGCCGGAACCAACTGATCCTTTATCTGTGCGGCTTCGACAACTCACCGCGCGAGCCGGGCGTGCGGGATATCGGCTCGAACGCGCGGCCAGGGTGCCGTACGACTGGATGCTGCTCGACGCCGAAGACGGCTCGAATATCTATTCGACCGCAGACCTCGATCAGATCGAGCGGTGGCTCGACGAATGAGGTGATGAGGTGGTTCCTCAATGGGGAATCCCCGTCGAAGGCGTACCTGCTATGTGACGTATTTCACTGAAATTGAGCACATCGCAACATCGACCGTCTGAGACCGATACACATCTGTCCCGCCTGCGCCCATGCGGCGCAGGCGCGACCGCGCATGCTGCAGGCTTATATGATGGCTCGGACTGCGCTGGCCCGGTGCAATATGCCCTCCAAGGAGGGTGGGGCAGGTCCTAGCTCGACGCGAGAGGTAAATGCACTCGAATGGAAACTGCCCGCCGTTCCGCCCGTGGTAGTCGTCGCCGCAGGTCGGGCAGCCCGCTGTTCGCGCAGCTGCTCACCGCTGCGGTGGAGTCCGCGGCGACTTCGGTCGCGCTGCGGTTCAATCCGACCGGCGATGCGGCCGATCAGCGTGAACTCACCTACCGTGAGCTCGACGCCGCCTCCTCGCGGGTGGCGCGCGAGCTGATCGAGCGCGGGGTCGGCGCGGGCGATTTCGTCGCGATGGGCATTACCCGTTCGGTCGAATCGATCGTCGCGCTCTGGGCGATCGCGAAGACGGGCGCGGCCTATGTACCGGTCGATCCCAACTATCCGCCGGACCGGATCGAGCACATCGTGACCGATTCGGGCGCCGAATTCGGCTTGACCACCAAGGCGCATCGGGCCAAGCTCGGCACCTCGACCTATTGGATCGAACTGGATGATCCGGTGGTATCCGAGCGGATCGCCGCCCGGCCGGGCCATCCGGTCTCCTATGCGGACCGGGTGCGCGTGGTGAATGAACAGCACCCGGCCTATGTCATCTACACCTCGGGTTCCACCGGTAAGCCGAAGGGTGTCGCGGTCACCCACACCGGTCTGGCCGGTCTGGCGGCGGTCGGTGAGCATTATCTGATCGACGCCGATGCGCGCGTGTCACATCTGAGTTCGCCCAGCTTCGACTTCTCGCTGATGGAGACGCTGTTCACCTTCTCGGTGGGTGCGACGCTGGTCATCGCGCCGCCGACGGTATTCGGCGGTGTCGAACTCGCCGATCTGCTGCGCCGCGAGCAGGTCAGCCATCTGCTGATCACGCCCGGTGCGCTGGAATCGCTCGATACCGACGATCTCGATGATCTGCAGGTCGTGGTGGCCGGTGGCGACCGGCTCGGCGCAGATCTGGTGGCGCGCTGGGGCGATCACGGCCGGTCCATGTTCAATGCGTACGGGCCGAGCGAGGCAACGGTCATGGTCACCAGCACCGCGGCGCTGGTGCCCGGTGAGCCCGTCACCGTCGGCTCCGCAATTTCGGGCGTCGGCGCGTTCATTCTCGATTCCCGCTTGCGTCCGGTCCCCGCGGGTGTCGTCGGTGAGCTCTACGTCTCGGGTGCGGTGCTCGCACAGGGCTATCTCGGCCGTCCGGAGCTGACCGCGGAGCGCTTCGTGGCCAGTCCATTCGGCACGGAGGCCGATAACCCGGGTGCGCGCCTGTACCGCACCGGAGATCTGGTGCGGCGCACCGACGCCGGTGTACTGGAGTATCTGGGCCGCTCCGATTTCCAGGTCAAGATTCGCGGCCTGCGCATCGAACTCGGCGAGATCGACAATGTGCTCACCGCGCATCCGGATGTCGACTTCGCGGCCACTCTCGGCAAGACCCTGCCCTCGGGCACGACCGCGCTGGTGTCCTATGTGCTGCCGCGCGCCGGTAGCACCGTCGATACCGGTGCGCTGGCGGCCCATATCGGGGAGTCGTTGCCCGACTACATGATTCCGGCCGCCATCATGGTGCTGGATGAGATTCCGCTGACCCCGGTCGGCAAGGTGGACCGGGCGGCGCTGCCCGAACCGGTCTTCGCGGCGCGGCAGTTCCGCGCGCCCTCGACACCGGTCGAGGAGATCGTCGCCGAGGTCTTCGCGGCCCTGCTGCTCGGTGGTGCGCAGGATGCGCGTGTCGGCGCGGATGATGATTTCTTCGAACTCGGCGGCAATTCGCTGCTGGCCGCGCAGGCGGCCGCGCGCATCGGTTTCGCACTCGACGTGCGGGTGCCGGTGCAGGTGATCTTCGAGGCGTCCACGGTCTCGGTGCTGGCCGAACGGGTTGAGCAGCACGCGGGTTCGGCCAGCGGCCGGGCGCTGACCGCGCAGACCCGCCCCGACCGGATTCCGCTGTCCTATGCACAGCAGCGGATGTGGTTCCTGAACCGCTTCGATGCCGCGAGCGCGGTCAATAACATTCCGCTCGCGGTGCGGCTGTCCGGGCGACTGGATATCGATGCCCTGCGGGCCGCGGGGCGCGATCTGGTCGAGCGGCACGAGGTGCTGCGCACCATCTACCCGGAGGTCGACGGCGAGGGCTTCCAGGTCGTGCTGCCCGCGGGCGATGCGCGCGCGGTTTTGGAACTCGCGGTGACCAGCGCGGCCACACCGGAACTTTCGGATCTGATCATCGCCGAGGTGCTGGCGGGATTCGATGTGACGACCGCGCCGCCGGTGCGCCTGCGGCTGTTCCAACTCGACGAATCCGAATACGTGCTGGTGTGCGTGGTGCACCACATCGCGGCGGACGGTTTCTCGCTCGGCCCGCTTGCCCGCGATCTGATGTCGGCCTATTCCGATCGGGTGCGCGGCGGACGGCCGGAGTGGCCGCCGCTTGCCGTGCAATACGCCGACTACAGCATCTGGCAGCGCGAAACACTGGGCAGCGAGGACGATCCGGAATCGGTCTTCGCCCAGCAGATCGCCTACTGGCGCAACGAATTGGCCGCGCTGCCGGAACAATTGGATCTGCCCGCGGATCGACCACGTCCGAGTACCGCGTCCAACCAGGGTGCCGTCATCGCCTTCGAGGTCGGCGCGGACGTCCAGGCGCGACTGAATCAGCTTGCGCACGAGCATAATTCGACACTCTTCATGGTCGTGCACGCGGCGCTCGCGGTGCTGCTCGCCCGGCTGTCGGGCACCCGCGATATCGCGGTGGGCACCCCGGTGGCCGGTCGTGGCGAGGCGGCGCTGGACGATCTGATCGGCATGTTCGTCAACACCCTGGTGTTGCGGACCGAGATCAATCCCGCCATGACCTTCGACGAGCTGCTGCGCGCGGTGCGCAAGACCGACATCGCGGCCTTCGGCCATGCCGATGTGCCGTTCGAGCGGCTGGTCGAGCTGCTGGATCCGGTGCGCTCGGCGGCGCGGCATCCGCTGTTCCAGGTGATGCTGGTATTCCAGAATCTGGCGCGCACCGAACTGGAGCTGCCGGGGCTGACCGTGTCGAGCGTGGATCACGCGGTATCGCTGGCGAAATTCGATCTGCAGCTGGAGATCGCGGAAAACGCCGACCAGCAGGGGATGTCGGCGACCTTCACCTATGCCACCGATCTGTTCGACGCCGCGACGGTGCAGGACTTTGCCGATCGCTTCCTGCGCGTACTGGCCGCGGTGGCGGCCGATTCCGACGCGGTGCTCGGCGATATCGATCTGCTCGCCCCCGGCGAGCGCGAGCTGGTTCTGCACGAATGGAATTCGGACGGGGCGACGGTGCCCGACGTGACCCTGGTCGACCTCATCCAGGAGCAGGCGCGCCGCCGTCCGGATGCGATCGCGGTCCGATTCGGCGATACCGCACTGAGTTTCGGCGAACTGCAGCGGCGCGCGAACCGGGTGGCGCGGGCGCTGATGGCCCGCGGCGCGGGGCCGGAATCGCTGGTGGCCGTTGCCGTGGGGCGAACCGAACAGCTGCCCATCGCGCTGCTCGGTGTGCTCACCGCCGGTGCCGGATACCTGCCGATCGATACCACCTACCCGGCGCAGCGGCTCGAGTTCATGCTCACCGACGCCCAGCCGACCTGCGTGCTGACCACCGCCGATCTGATGGCCGATATTCCGGCGACGGAGCTGCCGGTCGTGCTGCTGGAGGACACCGCGGGCTTCGGCGAATCGTCGATCACCGATATCGAGCGCACGGCCCGGCTGCGTCCGGACAATCTGGCCTACGTCATCTACACCTCGGGCTCCACCGGTGTGCCGAAGGGCGTCGGTGTGGCCCACCGCAATGTGGTGGAGCTGTTCGCCAATACCCAGTTGATGTTCGAATTCGACGAGACCGATGTGTGGACGCTGTTCCACTCCTTCGCCTTCGACTTCTCGGTATGGGAACTGTGGTGCGCGTTCGCCAATGGCGGCACCGTCGTGGTCGTCGACTATCTGACCTCCCGCTCCCCGGAACAGTTCCGCGAGTTGCTGATTCGCGAACAGGTCACGGTGCTCAACCAGACGCCGTCGGCGTTCTACCAGCTCGCCGAGGCCGACCGCGCCTCGCACGCGGGCGATCAGGGCAAATTCGCACTGCGCTATGTCGTATTCGGCGGCGAGGCACTGGATCTGCGCCAGCTGCGGCGCTGGTACGAGCGGCACCCCTACAACGCGCCGTGGCTGGTCAATATGTACGGCATCACCGAAACCACGGTGCACGTGTCGTTCCTGGCGCTGGACGAGCAGCTCGCCGAGAATCCGGCCAGTGCCATCGGCCGCGCGCTGCCCGGCCTGGAGAGCTATGTGCTCGACGATCGCGTGCATCCGGCTCCGGTCGGGGTGGCCGGCGAAATTTATGTCAGCGGTGCGCAGCTGTCCCGCGGCTACCTCGGTCGGCCCGGACTCGCCGCGACCCGCTTCGTGGCCAATCCATTCGGGGCGCCGGGCTCGCGCATGTACCGCACCGGCGACCTCGGCCGCTGGGCCGGTTTCGGTGGTCAGGCGAATCTCGAATACGCCGGTCGCAGCGACCAGCAGGTGCAGTTGCGCGGCTTCCGTATCGAACTCGGTGAGATCGAGGCGGCGCTGCTCGCCCAGTCCGGGGTCAGCCGATCCGTCGTGCTGGTGCGCTCCGATGAGCACGCCGGTGACCGGCTGGTCGGATATGTGGTGGCCGAGGCCGATTCGCAATTGGACGACACCGAACTGCGTGCCGCCGTTGCCGAGTTCCTCACCAGCTATATGGTTCCCGACGCGATTGTCGTACTGGACGCACTGCCGCTGACCCCGAACGGCAAACTGGACCGAAAGGCGCTGCCCGCACCGGAATTCGTCAGCGGTGTCACCTACCGTGCCCCGCAGACGCCCATCGAACAGGCCGTTGCCAGCGTGTTCGGCGGACTGCTCGGTGTGCGCGATGTCGGCCTCGACGACGACTTCTTCGGTCTGGGCGGCAATTCGCTGCTGGCCACCAGGGCGGTCAGCCGGATCAATGAGGCGCTGGACGCGAATGTCTCGGTGCGCGAACTCTTCGAGGCCTCGACCGTCGCGTCGCTGTCCGCCCGGATCGTGCCCGGTTCGTCGAACGGTTCCCGTGCACCGCTGGTTGCGTCGGTGCGTCCCGAGCGGGTGCCGCTGTCGCTGGCCCAGCAGCGCATGTGGGTGCTCAACCAGTTCGATACTCGCTCGGCGGCCTACAACATCCCGCTGGCCATCGGTCTGACCGGTGCGCTCGATGTGCAGGCGCTGCGCGATGCGGTCGCCGATGTGCTGGAACGGCACGAGGCGCTGCGTACCCGCTACCCGGCGACGGGGCCGGGTGGGCTGCCGTACCAGCAGGTCCTGCCGGTCGCCGAGGCCTGGCCGGGCGGGCTCACGGTCGAGTCGACCACCGAACCCATTGTGCGCATCACCGAGCTGATGTCGACCGGATTCGATGTGACCGAAGAGGTTCCGGTGCGCGGCGCGCTGCTGCGCGGCGCTAGTGCCGATCATTTGGGTCCGAACCGGCATCTGCTGGCCATGGTGGTGCACCACATTTCGGCCGACGGCGCCTCGATGGCCCCGCTGGCCCGCGATCTGATGCTCGCCTACGCCGCGCGCTGTGCGGGCAATGTCCCGACCTGGACGCCGCTCGAGGTGCAGTACGCCGACTTCGCGCTCTGGCAGCGCGAGGTCATCGGCAGCGATGACGACGAGAATTCGGTGGCCGCACAGCAATTGGCCTACTGGCGCGAACAGCTGGCCGGACATTCCGGCGCGCTGGAGCTGCCACTGGACCGACCGCGCCCCGCGGTGCCTTCCATGCGCGGCGCGTCGGCCGGTTTCACCCTCTCGCCCGAGGTGCACGCCGGGTTGATCCGCATTGCCCGCGAACACAATTCGTCGCTGTTCATGGTCGTGCACGCCGCGCTCGCGGTACTGCTCGCGCGGTTGTCGGGCAGCTCCGATATTACGATCGGCACCCCGATCGCCGGCCGCGGCGAGCGCGCGCTCGATGATCTGGTCGGTATGTTCGTCAACACCCTGGCGCTGCGCACCGCGACCGAATCGGCGACCACCTTCGACGCCCTCGTCGAACATGTTCGCGAAACCGATCTTTCGGCCTTCGGCAATGCCGATATCCCGTTCGAGCGGGTGGTCGAGGTGGTGCTGCCGAACCGCGCGACCTCGCACAATCCGCTCTTCCAGGTGGTGCTGTCGTTCGACAATATCGAGCCGCCGCGGCTGGAACTGCCCGGTCTCACGGTCGCGGCACTGGATACCGGCGCGGTCGCGGCGAAGTTCGATCTGCAGCTGACCATCGAGCCGCGCCATCGCGAGGACGGTGCACCCGGTGAGCTGGTCGCGGTATTCAATTACGCGACGGACCTTTTCGACGATTCGACGGTGCAGGCGTTCGGCCGCAGGCTGACCCGCATCTGCACCGCCGTGGTGGCGGATGCGCAGGTCAGCGTCGGCGATATCGATATCCTCGATGCGGCCGAGCGCGATCGCGGCGCGGCCGCACCGGACACCGCGCTGGAGCAGGCCGCCGACGGTGTTCCGGTCACCAGCGGTGCGGCGCTGACCCAGGCGCTGGCCGCCGCGGTGGAGGACGATCCGGACGGGCCCGCGGTGGTCTTCGGGGAGGACGCCGTGTCCTTCCAGGAGCTCGACGCCAGGTCCTCGCGACTGGCGCGGGTGCTGATCGGCCGTGGCTGCGGGCCGCGCACCGGTGTCGCGATCCGGCTCGATCGGAGTGTGGACGCGGTGGTCGCCACCTGGGCGGTGCTCAAGGCCGGTGCCGCACTGGCCCCGGTCACCGCATTCGACGGACCACCGCTGGCGAGTGCCCGCAGCGCGGCACTGCCCGACGGGTTGGAAATCAAGGTCGGCCTGACCATCGGCCACGCCCCCATCGATACCGGCGGCATCGACTGGCTCGCTCTCGACGATCCGGCCGTACTCGGTGCGATCGCCGCCGAATCGCCGCGACCGGTGACCTATGCGAACCGGACCCAGGCGCTGCGCGGTGAGGATCCGGCCTTCGTGGCCGGGGTGACGCTGTCCTACAACGACATCGCGCTGGCGACCAAGCGACTGCGGGCGCGCACCGAGCTGACCTTCGAATCGCGTCTGTTCCGGTACGGCCGCGCGGATTCCGCGGCTGCGCTGCTGGAGGTCGTCGCGGCCGGTGAGAACGGTGCGTCGGTGGTGCTGACGGCGGGCGGTGAGCTGGACAACGTAACGCTGTCGGCACTGTTGGCCGACGAATGGGTGACGCATCTGTTCATCGATCGTTCCGGTCTCGGGATCGTTGATGTGACGGGGCTGGAGGATCTACAAGCCGTGGTGCTCGACGACGGCGCGCCCGCGCCGGAATTCGGCGCCGTCGCGGCCGTCGTCGAAGTCGGTGCGCTGCTGGGCGTCCAGCGGCCGGGCGACCCGAGTTGATCTTCCATGCAGAAGATCCAGTGGCCTGTGTGCGCACAGGTCGACACCGGCGGCGACCGGTTGGCGAAGTGACGATGGGCGAGGTGAGGAAAGTTCCTATGGTTGGGGTGCCGGGACATCGGGTGCTTGGACAGGAGCGGGCGCTTCAGCGTCACGCTCTGATGCAGACAGCGTCGTATTCCGCGACCCGCGGGCAGTCGCTCGGAGGGATGTTCGCGTGACCCGCCCCGCTCGCACCCGCCCGGTCCGGACCCGGCAGCCGCGGGTCACCACGCTGCCGCAGCTGATGGCGACCGCGGTCGAGGCGAATCCGGACGGCACCGCCGTCGTCTTCGCCGATGCCACCGCGACGCTGGGACAGCTGAGCTACGCCGAACTCGACGACCGGTCCACGCGGCTGGCCCGGCTGCTCATCGAACGCGGTGTCGGACCGGAAGACCTCGTGGCCGTTGGCATTCCGCGATCGCTCGAATCGGTGGTCGCGGTCTGGGCGGTCGCCAAGACCGGTGCCGGATTCGTGCCGGTCGATCCCAACTATCCGGCCGAGCGGGTCGCGCATATGGTGACCGATTCCGGTGCGGTGCTCGGCCTCGCCGTCGCCGAGGTGGCCCAGCGGCTGCCGGATCGGGTCGAGTGGCTGATCATCGATACGCCCGAATTCGCGGTGCGCCTGGAGGAATACTCGAGCGAGGCGATCACCAATGCGGACCGGGTCCGCGCGGTGCGGGCGGAATATCCGGCCTATGTCATCTACACCTCGGGCTCCACGGGCAAGCCGAAGGGCGTTGTCGTCACACAGGCCGGACTGTCCAGCTTCTGTGATGAACAGCGGGAGCGCTATCGCGTCACGAACCAGTCGCGCACACTGCATTTCGCGTCGCCGTCATTCGACGCGTCGGTGCTCGAGCTGCTGCTCGCGCTCGGTGGTGCGGCAACCATGGTGGTGGTCGCGCCGAATATCTTCGGCGGCGACGAATTGGCGGCGCTGCTGCGCAGGGAGCGGGTGACGCACGCATTCATCACCCCGGCCGCGCTCGCCTCCGTCGATCCGACCGGACTCGACGATTTCCGGGTTGTTGTCGCCGGTGGTGAGGCCTGCCCGCCGGATCTGGTGCGGCGCTGGGTACTACCCATTGCGGATGGTCGAACCCGCGAGTTCTTCAATGGCTACGGGCCGACCGAGACCACCATCATGACCAATATCAGCGCGCCGCTGACACCCGGTGCGCCCGTGACGATCGGCGGGCCGATCCGGGCCATTACCGAATATGTGCTCGATGACCGGCTGAATCAGGTGCCCAGCGGTGTGGTCGGCGAGCTGTACATCTCGGGCGCACAGGTCGCCCGCGGCTATCACGCGCGCCCCGCGCTGACCGCATCGCGTTTCGTGCCGAATCCGTTCGACCCCAGTGGTGCTCGGCTCTACGCCACCGGCGACCTGGTGCGCTGGACCGCCTCCGGCGAGATCGAATATATCGGCCGCAATGACTTCCAGGTGAAGATCCGCGGCTTCCGCATCGAACTCGGCGAGATCGATGCGGTGCTCGGCGCACACGACAGCGTGGACTTCGCCGTCACCATCGGGCACAAACTCGATACCGGCGCAACGATTCTCGCGTCCTATGTGCACGCGGCGGGCGATGCGGCGGTGGACACCGACGAGCTGACGGCCTTCGCCGAACGCTCCCTGCCCGCGCATATGGTGCCGACCGCCATTATCGTGCTCGACACGATCCCGCTGACCCCGGTCGGCAAGCTGGACCGGCGCGCACTGCCCGCCCCCGTACTGGAGACCAAGCAGTACCGGGCGCCGGAGACCGACATAGAACGGGCCATTGCCGAGGTGCTCGGCGAGGTGCTCGGCATCGAGCGCATCGGTCTCGATGACGACTTCTTCGCACTCGGCGGCGACAGCATCACCTCCATTCAGGTGGTGTCGCGGGCCAGGGCGCGCGGTGTGATCTTCACACCGCGAGACGTTTTCGAATCGCGCACGGTGGCCGCCCTCGCACCGCTGGCCACCATGGGCGCACCGGCCGAGACCGACGTGCAGTTGGCGACCGGGCCGCTGGTCGAGCTGTCGCAGGACGATAGCGACCGCCTGGCGCGGGAATACCCGAAGCTGGCCGAGGTCTGGCCGCTGACCCCGCTGCAGTCGGGCATGCTGTTCCACGCGCAGCTGGCCGAATCGTCGGTCGATGCGTACATGACCCAGTTCATGGTCGATCTCGGCGGCGATGTCGATACCGAGCGGCTGCACGCCGCGGCCGTCGCCGTGGTGGGCCGGCACGTAAACCTGCGGGTGGCCTTCGCCGAGGATTCCGATGGCAATCCCGTGCAGGTCGTGCTCGATGCGGTCGAAGTGCCGTGGCGCGCCATCGATCTCACCCATCTCGGGTCGGACGCCGCCGCCGCCGAGCTGCACCGGATCATGGCGGCGGATCTGGCCGACCACTTCGATATGCGCACCGCGCCGCTGCTGCGCTTCGCATTGATCCGTTCGGCGACCGATGCCTACCACCTGCTGGTCACCAGCCATCACATCCTCATCGATGGCTGGTCGATGCCGCTGCTGACCCAGGATCTGCTGACCCTGTACGTCCTCGGCGGCGACGCGTCCCAGCTGCCGCAGGCCCGTTCCTACCGCGACTATCTGGCCTGGCTCGGCGCACAGGACCACAGCGCCGCCCGCGCCGCCTGGCGCGAGGTGCTGGCCGGTATCAACGAGCCGACGCCGCTTGCCCCGGTCGATCCGGCACGCGAAATCTCAGCTGGCGTAGGCGAAATCGACTTCGAGCTGTCCGAGGACGACACCAAGGCGCTGAGCCGGTTGGCCGCTGATGCCGGGGTCACCGTCAATACCGTCATTCAGGCCGCCTGGGGTCTGCTCATCGGCCGCACCGTGGACCGCGACGATGTGGTCTTCGGCGCCACCGTCTCCGGGCGGCCGCCGCAGCTGGACGGCATCGAGACCATGGTCGGGTTGTTCCTCAACGCGATTCCGGTTCGGGTGCGGCTGAATGCCGACGACACCCTGGCCGATCTGCTGCGCCAGCTGCAGGCCGAACAGGCGGCACTGCTCGACCACCACTATGTCGGGCTGAGTGAGATCCAGGAAATCGTCGGCGTCGAGGGGCTTTTCGATTCGCTGGTGGTCTTCGAATCCTTCCCGGTCGACGGCAAGGCGCTGACCGCGGCGGCGGGCGCGATCGATGGCATGAGTATCACCGGCGCGGTCGCGGTGAACGGTACGCACTATCCGGTGACCGTGGTGGTCGTGCCCGATGTCCGGATGCACGTCACCCTCAAGTACCTGCGCGATATCTACGACGAGACGGCGGCACAGGCCCTCGCACAGCGCTTCTCGGCACTGATCGGCCGATTCCTCAGCGATCCGCTCGCCAGGATCGCCGAAGTGGACGCGCTGACCGACGCCGACCGGGCCGTGCTCGGCGCCGCCAATGCCACCCGAGTGCCCGAGCTGCTGGATGATTCGACGCTGCTGACGCTGTTCGACGCGCAGGTCGCCCGCACACCCGAGGCACCGGCGGTGATCTTCGGCGATACCACCCTCAGCTACGCCGAACTCGATGCCCGCTCGCGCGAGCTGGCCCGGGATCTGGCCGGTCGCGGCGTCGGATCGGAATCGCCGGTGGCCGTTGCGATGCGGCGCAGCATCGAGATGGTTGTGGCAATCTACGGTGTGCTGCGGGCGGGCGGTGCGTATGTGCCGATCGATCCCGACCATCCGGCCGAGCGCAGCGAATATGTGCTCACCAGTGCAGCTCCGGTCTGTGTGCTGACCACGACCGCGACCGGCTTCGACACCGAGACCGCCGCACCGCTGGTGCATGTGGACGCTGGTCGTTTCGAGCGACCTGCAAGCAGTCGCGACGGAGCCGACTCCGCCGCTGCGCTGATCTTCGGCGATCTGCTGGCCGATACCGTCGCGGCGACGCATCCGGACAATACCGCCTACATCATCTACACCTCCGGTTCGACCGGTCGGCCCAAGGGTGTGGCGATCACCCACCGGCAGATGGCGAACCAATTCCGTTGGGCACAGCGCACCTATCCGCACGGTCCCGGCGATGTGGTGTTGCACAAGACGCCGATAACCTTCGATATCTCGACGTGGGAACTGTTCTGGACCTTGCAGACCGGTGCCGCGGTGGTTATCGCCGAACCGGACGGACATCGCGATCCCGCGTATCTGGCCCGGGTGATCGACGAATACTCGGTCAGCACCGTGCATTTCGTGCCGTCGATGCTGGATGCGTTCCTCGATGGCGCGCCCGCGGGGACGACCGCGCATCCATCGTTGCGGCGGGTGTTCGCCGCCGGTGAGGCGCTGTCCGCGGAGACCGCGACGCGCTTCACCCGCTTCCTGCCGGATGCGGACCTGTTCAACTGGTACGGGCCCGCGGAGGCCACCGTCGTCACCGCCTACCCGGCCGAGGTCAATGGGGGCGTTGCGATTCCGATCGGTACTTCGGTCGCGAATACTCGAGTGCACGTCCTGGACCGGCAGTTGCGGCCGGTACCGGTCGGCGCGGTCGGCGAGTTGTATATCGCCGG
Organism: Nocardia sp. NPDC004604; assembly: GCF_040609795.1. Taxonomy (NCBI): domain Bacteria; kingdom Bacillati; phylum Actinomycetota; class Actinomycetes; order Mycobacteriales; family Nocardiaceae; genus Nocardia; species Nocardia sp. NPDC004604. The sequence goes on along the minus strand of NZ_JBEXLC010000037.1, from coordinate 8,836 downwards.
TGTGCAGTTGGCGCGTGGCTATGTGAACGCACCGGCGCTGACCGCCGAGCGGTTCGTCGCGCTCGCCGATGGTGAGCGCCTGTACCGGACCGGCGATGTGGTGCGCTGGGTGCCCGGCAAGGGCGCGCATGCGCTGGAATACCTGGGCCGCAGCGACTTCCAGGTGAAGCTGCGCGGCCAGCGCGTCGAACTCGGTGAGATCGAGACGGTGCTGCTCGGCCTGGACGCGGTGCAGCGTGCGGCGGTGGCGCTGGTCAAGGGGAGCACCGGCGATCGGCTGGTGGCCTACGTGGTGGCCGCCCCCGGTGCCCGGATCGACGATGACGCCCTGCTCGACCACGCGCGGGCCGCGCTGCCCTCGTACATGGTGCCCTCCGCCATTGTCTGGCTGGATGCCCTGCCGCTCAATGCCAGCGGCAAACTCGACCGCAAGGCGCTGCCCGCACCGGAGTTCATCGGGCGGCCCTACCGCGAACCGGAGACTGCGCTGGAACGCACCGTCGCCGAGGTATTCGCCGAGGTGCTCGGCATCGAGCGCGCGGGCGCGGACGACGATTTCTTCGACCTCGGCGGCAACTCGCTCGTCGCCACCCGCGTGGTGGCCCGGCTCGGCACTGCCATCGGCAGCCGCGTCCCGGTGCGCGCCGTCTTCGAGGCGCCGACGGTGGCCGCACTGGCGGCGGCGATCGCACCGAGCGCCGGTCAGCGTCGCGCGGTGCCATTGGTGGCCGGTCCGCGGCCGGAACAGATTCCGCTGTCGCTGGCGCAGCAGCGCATGTGGTTCCTGAACCAGTTCGATACCGAATCCGCGGTGAACAATCTGCCGGTCGCCGTGCGGCTCACCGGTGCCCTGGATATCGCCGCCCTGCAGCAGGCCGTCGCCGATCTGGTGCAGCGGCACGAAACCCTGCGCACCGTCTACCCGGCCGACCGGGACGGTATCGCACATCAGGTGATCGTGCCCGCGGCGCAGGCGGTTCCGGATCTGACGCCGCAGCCCATCGCGGCGGATGCGTTGCGCGCGAAGGTCGTCGAGATCATCGCGGCCGGATTCGATGTCACCGATCAGGTGCCATTGCGCGGTGCGCTGTTCCAGGTCGTCGCGTCCGAGGCGCCGACGGACGAGTATGTGCTGGTCTTCGTGGCCCATCACATCAGCGCGGACGGCTGGTCGATGGGACCGATGACCCGCGATCTGATGCTGGCCTATGCCGCACGTGCGGCCGGTGTGCTGCCCGCGTGGCAGCCGCTGCCGGTGCAGTACGCGGATTTCAGTCTCTGGCAGCGGGAGGTGCTCGGCTCCGAGGACGACCCGGACAGCCTGATCACGGCGCAGACCGAATTCTGGCGCACCGCGCTGGCTGGTCTGCCCGACGAATTGAACCTGCCCGCCGATCGGCCCCGCCCGACGACACAGTCGTTCGCCGGTGGCACCGTCGGCTTCACCGTCGAGCCGCGGGTGCACCGCAGGCTGCAGGAGCTCGGCCGCGAGCAGAACGCGACCATCTTCATGGTCGTGCACACCGCGCTCGCGGTATTCCTGGCGCGCCTGTCGGGCACCGAGGACATTGCCGTCGGCACTCCCGTCGCCGGACGTGGCGCGGCCGAATTGGACGATGTCATCGGCATGTTCGTCAATACCCTGGTGTTGCGGACCCCGGTGCGCGGCAGCGTGAACTTCGCCGAACTGCTGTCCGTGGTCAAGGATCGCGACCTGCAGGCCTTCGCGCACGCCGATATTCCGTTCGAGCGCCTCGTCGATCTGCTGAATCCGGAGCGGTCCACGGCGCGGCATCCGCTGTTCCAGGTGGCGCTGTCCTTCCAGAATCTGCCGGACAACTCCTTCGAGCTGCCCGAATTGCGGGTCGGTGCGGTCGATCTCGATATCGATACCGCGAAATTCGATCTGTCGCTCGCCATTACCGAACTCGCGGCCAACGCGGACAGCGGCGGCGGCATGTACGCCGAATTCTCCTTCGCGCGTGACCTGTTCGACGAATCCACCATCCGGGTATTCGCCGATCGGTTCGTGCGCCTGCTCGAGGCGATCACCACGCGGCCGGAGCTGCCGGTGGGTGATCTGTCGCTGCTCGCCGAATCCGAGGCGAAATTCCTGACCCAGGTGCAGCCGGACCATGTGATGGCCGGTGGGTTGCTGCCGGATCTGCTGGTGCGTGGACTGCGCCGTGGTGCCGATCGCACGGCCGTCCGATACCGGGGTCGTTCGGTGAGCTATCGCGAGTTGGACGAGTTCTCATCGCGTTTGGCCAGGGTGCTGGTCGAGCGTGGTGTCGGTCCGGAAAGCCTTGTGGTGGTTGCTTTGCCGCGATCCTATGAGATGGTTGCGGCGGTTTTGGCGGTGTCGAAGGCCGGTGGTGCGCATGTGCCGGTCGATCCGAATTATCCGGTGGATCGGGTGCGGCACATGTTGACCGATTCGGCCGCCATCGTGGGTCTGACGACTGCCGAATACCGCGGTCAGTTGCCGGATGACGTGCAGTGGCTCGCGCTGGATGACGCCGAGACGGATGCGTTGTGCGCCAGCCGATCCGCCGCTCCGCTCACCGATGCCGATCGGATCGCGCCGCTGCGGCTGCAGCATCCGGCGTATGTCATCTACACCTCGGGTTCGACGGGTATGCCCAAGGGCGTCACCGTGACCCACGCCGGACTCGGTGGCCTGGTCGACCACGCGGTCGGTCTGTACCGGCTGGAGCCGAAACACCGTTTCCTGCACATCTGCTCGCCGAGCTTCGATCCGTCGGTATTGGAATGGCTGGTCGCCCTTTCGGTCGGCGCTACCTGTGTGATCGTGCCATCGGCCATTATCGGCGGCCCGGAACTGGGTGAGCTGCTGCGCACTGAGCAGGTGACGCACGCGATCATCACTCCGGCGGTGCTCGGCACGGTGGATCCGGCCGGGTTGGATCAGCTCGAAATGCTGTCCGTCGGTGGCGATGTGACCACTCCCGAACTGCTGGCCAAGTGGCAGCCGGGTCGCCGGTATTACAACGGCTACGGCCCGACCGAAACCACCATCATCTCCTCCTACGGCACCCTGCAAGCGGGTAAGCCGATCACCATCGGTACCCCGGTGCACGGCATGTCGGCGCTGGTACTGGACTCGCGTCTGCACCCGGTGGCGCCCGGCGTCGCGGGCGAGCTGTATCTGTCCGGTGGCGGACTGGCGCGCGGCTATCACAACCGTCCCGGTCTGAGCGCCGAGCGCTTCGTGCCGAATCCGTGGGGCGAGCCGGGTGCGCGGATGTACCGCACCGGAGATGTGGTGCGCTGGTTCGCCGAACCCGATATGCGGGCGGGCAATGCGGCGCTGCCATCGATTCCGTGGGTGCTCGACTACGTCGGGCGCTCGGACTTCCAGGTGAAGATCCGCGGCTACCGCATCGAACTCGGTGAGATCGACGCCGTCCTCGGCAGGCACGCCGATGTCGAGTTCGCGATCACCCTTGGCAAGCAAACCGAAGCTGGCGTCACGATTCTCGTGTCGTATGTGCTGCCGGTACCCGGCCGGATCGTCGAGCCCAGCGTGCTCACCGACCACGCGGCGCGCAGTCTGCCACCGCATATGGTGCCGTCGGCGGTCGTCGTACTGGACGAGATCCCGCTGACCCCGGTGGGCAAGCTGGATCGCAAGGCGCTGCCGGAACCGGTCTTCGAACGGGTCGCCTTCCGCGCGCCGAAGACCCACACCGAACAGATCGTGGCGAGCACCTTCGCCGCGGTGCTGCGCATCGGCACCGGCGCGGACGACCGTCGCTACCTCGGCCTCGACGACGACTTCTTCGCACTCGGCGGAAATTCGCTGCTGGCAACGCAACTGGTGGCGCGCCTGGGCGCGGCACTGAATACCCGGGTGCCCGTTCGGGTGCTCTTCGAGGCGTCCACGGTGGCCGAACTCGCCGCCGAACTCGAAAAGCTCGCCGGAACCGGGGTCCGCAGGGCACTGGCGGCGGGCGAACGGCCGCAGCGCATTCCGCTGTCGCTGGCCCAGCAGCGCATGTGGTTCCTGAACCGGTTCGACACCGACTCCTCGGCCTACAACATCCCGATCGCGGTCCGGCTCACCGGTGCGCTCGATGTAGAGGCGCTGCGGCAGGCGGTCGCCGATCTGGTGGAGCGGCACGAAATCCTGCGCACCATCTACCCGCAGACCGATGCGGGCCCGGTGCAGCTGATCCTGCCCTCGGATCAGGCCGCGCCGAAACTCGAGATCCGCGAGGTGCTGCCGGATGAGCTCGAATCCGCGGTCATCGAGCTGACCTCGACGATCTTCGATGTCACCAGCGAGGTGCCGGTCCGGGTCGCGCTCTTCGATATCGACGGTGCGGACGGCGAATATGTGCTGGCGATGGTGGTGCACCATATCTCCGGCGACGGTTCCTCGGTCGCGCCGCTGACCCGCGATCTGATGATGGCCTACGCGGCCCGCGCCGCGGCCGCCGCGCCCGGCTGGGCACCGTTGACCGTGCAATACGCGGACTTCAGCATCTGGCAGCGCGAGGTGCTCGGCAGCGAGGACGATCCGGATTCGCTGGCCGCCGAGCAGGTCGCCTACTGGCGCGATGCGCTGGCGGATCTGCCCGAACAGCTGGATCTGCCTTCGGATCGGCCGCGTCCCGCGGCGCAGACCTTCGCGGGCGGCACCGCCGAGGTGCGCATCGATCCCGAAACCCACCGGGCGCTCATCGAATTGGCGCGCGCCGAGGGTGCGACGCTGTTCATGGTCGTGCACACCGCACTCGCCGTACTGCTGTCCCGGTTGTCGGGTACCGATGACATTGCCATCGGCACCCCGGTCTCCGGACGTGGGGAGGCCGCGCTCGACGATCTGATCGGCATGTTCGTCAACACCCTGGTGTTCCGCACCCGAGTCGACGCCGGTGCGACATTCGCCGAACTGACCGCACGCCAGCGCGAGGCCGATATCCAGGCGTTCGCGCACGCGGATATCCCGTTCGAGCGATTGGTCGAAGTCCTCAACCCGGTCCGCTCGACCGCGCGGCATCCGCTGTTCCAGGTCGGGCTGTCGTTCCAGAATCTGGAGCAGTCCACCCTCGAGCTGCCCGGTCTGACCATCTCCGGTGTCGGCATCGATACCCAGGTGGCGCAGTTCGATCTGAACCTCATCGTCAGCGACGCCTACGACGAGCACGGCGTACCCGCCGGGATCGCGGGCCAATTCGTCTACGCCAGGGACCTTTTCGACCAGGCGACCGTCGAAGGCTTCGCCGAGCGCTTCGTGCGCCTGCTGGGCCGGATCATCGCCGCCCCGGGCTCTCCAGTGGGCGAACTCGACCTGCTGGCTCCGGCCGAGCGGGAGCGCATCCTGCTGGACTGGAACCAGACCGGCCATCCGGTCGCCCCCGAGCTGCTGCTGGACGGTTACCGCCGTGCGGTGGCGGAATATCCGGACGCCATCGCGGTGGCCTACGAGGGCGCCGAGCTCGCCCACCCGTCGCCCGACCACCACCCCTCATCGAGTCGCTCCGCGACGCTCACCTATCGCGAATTCGACCAGCGCGTCAACCGGCTGGCCCGACGGCTGATCGAACAGGGTGTCGGCACCGAATCCCTGGTGGGCCTCGCGATTCGACGCTCACTGGATCTGGTCGTCGGCATGTACGCCATCGTGACCGCCGGTGGCGCATATGTGCCGCTCGATCCGGATCATCCGGCCGAGCGGATCGCGCACATTCTCGATACCGCCCAGCCCGCGGCCGTGCTCACGACCACCGCGGATGCCATTGCGGTGCCGGGTGATACGCCGGTGCTGCACCTGGATGCATTGGAGCTGGACCGATTCGACGCGACCCCGGTGCGCGCCGACGAACTGCTGCGCCCGGTGCGCCCGGAGAATCCGGCCTACGTCATCTTCACCTCGGGCTCGACCGGACGACCCAAGGGCGTCGCGATCTCCCATGCCGCCATCCACAATCAGACCACCTGGATGCTGGCGGAATACCCGCTCGGCGTCGGCGATGTGTACCTGCAGAAGACCGCGACGACCTTCGACGTCTCGCTGTGGGGCTATTTCATGCCGCTGCGCACGGGCGCGAAACTGGTCGTCGCCACCCACGACGGCCACCGCGACCCGGCTTATGTCGCGGAAACCATTGCCGCGCAGGGCGTGACGGTCACCGACTTCGTGCCCTCGATGCTGACGGTCTTCGCCGCGCACACCTCGGCGGGCACCTGCCCGACGCTGCGGGACATCTTCGTGATCGGTGAGGCACTGCCACCGGAGACCGTCGACGCGGTGCGCGCGATGTCCGAGGCCAGGGTGCACAACCTCTACGGCCCGACCGAGGCCGCGGTCTCGGTGACCTACTGGGAGGCGCGCGGCACCGACCGCCCCGGCGTCCCGATCGGTCTGCCGCAGTGGAATACCCAGGTGTACGTGCTGGATTCGCGGCTGCGGCCGGTGCCGGCGGGTGTCGCTGGTGAGCTGTACCTGGCCGGAGACCAGCTGGCGCGCGGCTATGTGCGCCGACCCGATCTGAGCGCCGATCGGTTCGTGGCCAACCCGTTCGGCGACGGTACCCGCATGTACCGTACCGGCGACCTGGTCCACTGGCGGGAGACCGCGACGGGCGGTGTGCTCGACTACATCGGCCGCACCGACTTCCAGGTCAAGTTCCGCGGCCAGCGCATCGAGCTCGGTGAGATCGAAACCGCGCTGCTGGCCGAGGCTTCGGTGAGCCAATCCGTCGCGGTGGTGCTGCCATCGGCGCTGGGTGACCAGCTGGTCGCGTACGCCGTGCCCGCGCCGGGTCACGAGATCGATCAGGCCGAACTGCTGACCTCGATCGCACAAACCCTGCCGGCGTACATGATCCCGGCCGCCATCGTGGCGCTCGACGCCTTCCCGCTGAACACCAGCGGCAAGCTGGATCGCAAGGCGCTGCCGGAACCCAGTTTCACCAGCCGCGAATTCCGCGCCCCGGCAACGCCGGTCGAGGAGATCGTGGCGGGCGTCTTCGCCGATGTGCTCGGCATCGACCGGGTGGGCGTCGACGACGACTTCTTCGCACTCGGCGGCAATTCGCTGATCGCCACCCAGGTGGTGGCCAGGCTCGGTGCCGCGATCGGCGGCCGGGTACCGGTGCGCGCCCTTTTCGAGACCTCGACGGTCGGCGGGCTCGCGGTCAAGATCGAGCAGCACGCCGGATCCGGCGGTCGCAAGGCGCTGACGGCCGGGCCGCGCCCGGAACGGATTCCGCTGTCGATGGCCCAGCAGCGGATGTGGTTCCTCAATCAGCTCGATCCGTCCTCGGCGGTGAACAATATTCCGGCCGCGGTGCGCCTGACCGGTGCGCTGGATCTGGCCGCGCTGGAGCTGGCCGTTGTCGATCTGATCGAACGGCACGAGGTGCTGCGCACCATCTATCCACAGACCGATGACGGTCCGGTGCAGCTGATCGTGCCCGCCGAGCAGGCGGTGCCGGATCTGACGCCGGTCGAGGTCGGTGCGGACGAATTGCCCGCGCAGGTCATCGCGGCGGCCTCGGCCGGATTCGATGTGACGACCGAAGTGCCCGTGCGGGCCAAGCTCTTCCGGGTCGAGCAGGCCGCCGCTAGCGACTGCTCGCAGGTCGCTGGAAATAACACCGCTAGCGACTGCTCGCAGGTCGCTCGAAACAACACAGAGCATGTACTCGTGCTGGTGGCACATCACATCAGCGCGGACGGCTGGTCCATGGGCCCGCTCACCCGCGATCTGATGATCGCCTACGCCGCCCGATCGGCCGGTGCGACTCCGGCCTGGGCGCCGCTGTCGGTGCAGTACGCCGATTTCAGCATCTGGCAGCGCGAGGTGCTCGGATCGGAGGCCGATCCGGACAGTGTGATCAGCGCACAGGCCGAATACTGGCGAAACACGCTGGCGGGCATGCCGGACGAGCTGAATCTCCCCGCGGACCGGCCGCGTCCGACGACACAGTCCTTCCGCGGTGGACGGGTCGTCTTCCCGATCGGCACCGAACTGCACGGCGCGCTGCGCGAACTCGCCCGCGCCAATAACGCGACCATGTTCATGGTTGTGCACACGGCGCTCGCGGTGCTGCTCGCGCGGCTGTCCGGTACCGACGATATCGCCGTCGGCACCCCGGTCGCCGGTCGCGGTGAGGCCGAACTCGACGATATGATCGGCATGTTCGTCAATACCCTGGTGCTGCGCAGCGAGGTGTCGGGCGAGCTGAGTTTCGATGCGCTGCTCGCGCGGACGAAGGATGCCGATCTGCAGGCCTTCGCGCACGCCGATATTCCGTTCGAGCGGCTGGTCGACCTGCTGAATCCGGTGCGGTCGACGGCACGGCATCCGCTGTTCCAGGTGATGCTGTCATTCCAGAATCTGCCGGACAGTTCGTTCGAGCTGCCGGGCCTGCGGATCAGCGCGGTCGATCTGGCGATCGATACCGCGAAATTCGATCTGTCGCTGACCATTCAGGAGGCCGCGCCGGACGCGGATGCGGGCATGGTTGCCGAATTGTCCTTCGCCAGGGATCTTTTCGACGATGCCACCGTGCAGGGCTTCGCGGACCGGTTCGTCGGTCTGCTGGAGCAGATCGTCGCCCGGCCGGACGCGCCGGTGGGCGATATCGATCTGCTCAGCGATACCGAGCGGGCGGCGGTGCTGTGGCGGTGGAACGACACCAGCCGTGAGCTGGGTGCGCTCGGCACGCTGGTGGACGAGTTCGTCAGACAGGCGGCGGCCACGCCGGATGCGGTCGCGATCGTGGACCCGGCAACGTAAGCGGATTTACACCAAAATTACCTCTATAACGATCAGTAGGTACTCTAGGAAATAAACCCATTA
>NZ_JBEXLC010000036.1:0-65253 GCF_040609795.1 Nocardia sp. NPDC004604 | reverse complement strand
TGCTCGTCGTCCTCGGCGTCGTTGTGGTCGTCGGCGGCAAGCTACTGCGCTGACGACGCCGAGCCCGTGCTCAACGCGGGATGTGGAAGCGCACCAGATCGCCGGTGCCCTCGTCCACCTGCGCCCACGGCCGGTCGAATTCGAGCACCGCGAGTGCCGAGGTGGGGAATTTCCTGCTGAGCTCGATCGCCGGATCGGAATCCCGGTTGCTCGCCAACTCCCATGCCATCCACGGCATTCCGGGCGCGTGCCCGATCACCAGCAGCGTCTCGACATCGTCATCGCTGAGCTGGATCAACTCGATGAGCGTGCGCGGCGACGCCTCATAGATGCCCGCCTCATAGACCACCGGCGCGGTGACGCCGGTGGCGGCCAGGGTCTCGCGGGTGCGCGTGGCGGTCGAGCACCGCACCGCATCGATCGGTGGCTGGGTATCGCGCAACCACTGTCCGGCCAGGCCGGCCTCACGCTGACCGCGTGGCGCGAGCGGGCGCTCATGATCCGAGATACCGTCGGGGTAGGCCGATTTACCGTGCCGCATGAGGATCAGAGTCCGCACCATGCAGATACCGTAAGGCCTAGCGGAAGAGAGGCCTCGACCACACTCGAGGCAAACTGAAAGCGGCATCACAACGCGGCGCCCCCTGGGGCACCCCCCGCAGGCTCCGCGGCGGTGACGCTCCCGCCCACACCTGACCCCTTGGGTGGCTACAACCCACGTACATTTTCGAGGATCTGCACAATATGGCCTACGTAATCACGCAGCGTTGTTGCAACGACGCCAGCTGCGTCACTGAGTGCCCGGTCGATTGCATTCGTCCTACCCCGGATCAGCCGGAGTTCGCGACCACCGAAATGCTCTACATCGATCCCGACACCTGTATCGACTGCGGTGCCTGCGTCGACGCGTGCCCGGTTGAGGCCATCTTCTCCGAGGATGATCTGACCGCGTCACTGGCCAGGTTCCGTGACATCAATGCCGCCTACTTCCAACGGCATCCGCTCGAATCGAACTTCGATCCGATCGTCACGCCGGCACGTCCGCCCAAGGAGCTCGGCACCCTGCGCGTCGCCATTGTCGGCGCGGGGCCCGCCGCCTGCTACGCCGCCGACGAGCTGCTGCGGCGCTGCGATGTCGAGGTCGAGATGTTCGACCGGCTACCCACGCCGTGGGGGCTGGTGCGCGCGGGCGTCGCCCCCGACCACCCGGGCACCAAGACGGTCTCGGGCCTGTTCGAGTCGGCGTTCCGTCGCGAGACGCTGCAGTACTACCTCAATGTCGAGGTCGGTACGCACATCACGCACGAGGAACTGCTGGCCCATCACCACGCGGTCATCTATGCCGTCGGCGCATCCTCCGACCGGCGCCTCGGCGTGCCCGGTGAGGATCTGCCCGGCAGCCATTCGGCGACCGAGTTCGTCGCCTGGTACAACGGCCACCCCGACTTTGCGGACCGACACTTCGACCTGTCCGCCGAGCGCGCGGTGATCGTCGGCAATGGCAATGTCGCCCTCGATGTCGCCCGCGTGCTGACGGTGGATCCGGACGAACTCGCCAAGACCGATATCGCCGACTATGCCCTGGATGCGCTGCGCGCCAGCAATATCCGCGAGGTGGTCGTGCTCGGCAGGCGTGGTCCGCTGCAGGCGGCATACACCTCGCCGGAGTTCCTGGCGCTCACGCATCTGAAGGGCGTCGATATCGTCGTCGACGAGGCCGACCTCGCGCTCGACCCGGCCAGCCAGGCGCTGCTCGACGATCCGGAGGTCGAGCCGTCACTGCAGCTCAAGTACACCCTCGCCGAGGAGTTCGCGGCGGGCCGCCGCGATCCGGCGAACAAGCGGATCGTCTTCCGCTACCTGACCTCGCCGACCGCGTTGCACGGTACCGAGCACGTCGAGTCGGTGGAGTTCGCGCACAACGAATTGGTCAGTGAGAACGGCCAATTGGTGGCGCGCGCGACCGACCGCACCGAAACCCTCGAGACCGGGCTGTTGCTGCGCTCGATCGGCTACAAGGGCGAACCGATCAAGGGTCTGCCCTTCGACGAGCGCCGCGCGGTCATTCCCAATGAGCACGGGCGGGTAATCGGCGAAGACGGTGTCCCGCTGCCCGGTGTCTATGTGAGCGGCTGGATCAAGCGCGGTCCGCGCGGTGTTATCGGGTCCAACCGCATCGACTCCGAGGAGACCGTCGAGCAGCTGCTCGCCGACTTCAGCACCGGCAGACTCGGTGCGCCACAGGCCGATCGGGCCGCACTGAAGGCACTGCTCGCGCAGCGGCAGGCCGATCTGGTCGACCGCGCGGGCTGGAAGGCGATCGATACGGCGGAGAAATCCGCGGGCAAGGCCGCGGGACGTCCGCGGGTCAAGTTCACCACCCGCGAGGATCTGCTCAAGGCCGCGCGCGGCTGAACCGGCGACCGGCTCCGTTCCCAGTGAACGGAGCCGGTTTCTTACAGGGGCATGATGCGCACGACCGTGGTGGTCGTGCCGCCGACCACGAACCACAACCGCAGTACCGGCCGCCCGGAGCGATCGCCCGGCTCATAGCGGCTGCGCACGCTGACGTGCTGACGCGCGAGTACCGGCGCCACGTACTCGATCACCGCGCGATGCGGGCCCGCGACGAGCTTGGGGTACTCGACCAGGAACTGTTCCACCGCCTGCCAGTAGCAGGCGTTGTTGACGTGGTTGTACTGGTCGATATCGGTGGCCCGCACCGGGAACGGCATATCGGTATCCGATTCCGGCGGTGTGGCGTCGATGAGATAGGGCCGCCAGCGCAGGCGGTGCTCATTGGTGGTCTGGGCCAGATAGGCCAGGCCCTCATCGCTGATCCGCGCCGGCATGTTGTTGGACTCGCTGATATTGATCCAGAAGCCCTCGGTCTCGATCAATCCGCCGTTGGCGCTGGTAACGCGGACCCGCATATTCGTCCACCGGGTGGACATACTCGAACACCACCGCAGCAGCCGCACCTCGTCGGGCCACAGGATCGGCCGGATGACGTCGATGACCGTACGACGCACGATCCAGGTCGGATCGGTGGTATGCAGATTCGTCTGCTGCAGCTGCTCCCAGGCAATATCCTGCAGGTAGCGTGCGACGGCGTCGAACCGCAAGCGGTTGTACGGATCTACATCGCCAGCCCGGATGGGCCACGCCGACGCAAACCCCATGCCCTCCTGGGGAAGCGGGGCGAGTGGCTGATCGAGTGACACTGGTGCTCCTCGCGCTGCACGGTGTGCCGCGTTCTTTTACGCTGCTGTTCTGAGACGACTTTACGGGGCGTACGTCACACCCTCGCGTCGAGCCGCCTCTACTCTCACTTGTCGGTCCCGCCGAGCAGGACGGGCAATGAGTGCAGCACCGCGCAGCGATTCGATGAGAGGTGGTGCCCGGTGACCAGCGCCCCCGACTCCGACCTACCCGCCAAACTCGGCAAACCCGCCGAGCGCGCCCTGGCCGCCGCCGGCATCCAGCACCTGTCCGACCTGACCAGCTGGACCGAACGCGACGTCGCCGCCCTACACGGCGTCGGCCCGGCCGCCATCGCCGAACTCCGCACCGCCCTGGCCGAACGCGGTAAGAGCTTCGCCTGAGCGCTCCGCCGCGGGGGCCGATCGGCGATCGCGCCGGTACTATCCCGAGCAGGACCGAGGGGAGGGGCGGGGTTGAAATCATTGGGGCCGCATGATCCGCAGATGGCGGGTCGCCACCGCTTGATCGCCGTAGTCGGGCAGGGTGCGATGGGGCGGGTGCTGCTCGGGCGTTCGCCGGATGGACGGCTCGTAGCAGTCAAGATGATCCACCGCCACCTCGCTCAGAACCAGGAATTCCGCGCCCGTTTCCGACTGGAAGTCCAGGCATCGCAGCGCGTCACCGGCGCATACACAGCTGCGGTCATGGATGCCGATCCGGATGCGCCCGAGCCGTGGCTCGCCTCGGTCTTCGTACCGGGCCCAGCGCTCCGCGACGCTGTCGACCAATTCGGCCCGATGCCATTGGGTGGGCTCCGATTGCTCACTGCGGGACTGGCATCGGCGCTCATGGAGATTCATCGCGCCGGCATGGTGCACCGCGACCTCAAACCGACCAACGTGCTGCTCGCGGAGGATGGTCCGCGGGTCATCGACTTCGGCATCGCCCGGGCGCTGGAGGGGGATCCCCAGCTCACCAGCACCGGCTCGCTCATTGGGTCACCCGCCTTCATGTCGCCCGAGCAGGCAGAAGGCCGACAGCTCACCGCCGCCAGTGATGTGTTCTCCGTCGGTGCCATGCTGTTGTTCGCCGCGACCGGACAGAGCCCATTCCTCGGGGCGTCGCCGCCGCAGACCTTGTACAACGTAGTGCACAACCGGGCCGACACGAGCCGAGTGCCGACGATATTGCGCCCGGTGCTCGATGCGTGCCTCGATAAGCGCCCCGCCTATCGCCCGACGCCCGCTCAGCTGCTCGAATCGGTCGATGCTGTGACCGCCCAGTCCAGCTGGTCGGGCGGAGTGCGGCAACAGATCGCGCAGGCGCGGGCCGATGCGGAACGGTGGGTGGCGCTGGACGGGCGGGTCCCCGATCCCGAAAAGCCAAGGCGTCCGGCTCGATGCGCAATTGCCGCGGCTGCGGTGACGTTGCTGATGGCAGGCGGTACCACGGCGGTGTTGCTCACTCGCACCGAGCCCACACCGGATCCACTGGCGAACAAGTCTGTCGATTTGTCCGATGATCAACTGCGGCTGGTCGACTCGTGCAAACTGCTCGGCTCCGATGTAGTCGGTACGCTCGGCCAACCGCTAAGACCCAAGCTGACGAATTCCTCTGTCTGCAGTACACAGTTCGCGACCGCTGATGGCAAGAAGCCCGCCATGACGGTTAGCGTTGGGACCGTACTTGCCGGATCGCGCAACGAAACCGGCACCTCGGTTGCGGGCAAATCGGTACTCGATACAACAACCGAAACACAGTCGTGCGCCCGCGGTATCGCGCTTCGCGCCAAACCATTCGTCGGTGTCGAGCTGAAGATCAGCCTGGTGGACGGGGATGTCTGTGAGTTGGCCGCGCAGGCCCTGAGAGCTGTTGTCACGCGATTGGTAACCGATCCACCGCGCGTCAGTCCGCCGAAGCAGTCGGTTGTGCCGATGGACCCCTGCACTTCGGTCGATCCAACGGTCATTGCAGCCACGATGGGATCGACAGCCGAGCCGTCGCCGGAAAACGTACACACCTGCTCATGGAAGGGCACTAATTTCGGTCTCATCACTGTCCGGACGGATGAGGAACCACGGGTCGACGACAATTCGAGGTATCGCAACTTTGTGGTGGACGGTGGCAAGCTGGGCGGTCTCGCCTCGACGCGCATCACCACCAGCAGTGGCGTTTGCACAACAATTCACCTGGTACGCCCGACCATCGAAGATCGGGGGGAATTGATCACCGTAATGGTCGTACCCGCAGACCGAACGGCTGTCGAGGCTGCCTGTGCCGCAACCGAATCGGTACTCCGTGGGGTTGTCGACAGATTGAGGAAATCCTGATGGTGACGCAGCTGCAGCCCGGTGACCCCGCCCGCATCGGCAGATACCTACTGCTGGGTCAGCTCGGTGCAGGTGGCATGGGTCGGGTGCTACTCGGCGTCGGTCCCGATGGCCGCTTGGTCGCGATCAAACAGGTGCACGCGCACCTGATTACCGAAGAGGACTTCCTGCCGCGTTTCCGTCGGGAGGTGCAAACCTCCGCGCGGGTATCGGGCGCTTTCACCGCGGCCGTGATCGACTTCGACATCGAATCTGAAACACCTTGGCTTGCATCTATTTTCGTACCTGGTGTGCCCTTGGACAAAGCGGTGCAAGACCATGGGCCGCTACCATCCGCGCAAGTGCGGACCCTCGCCGTCGGCCTTGCCTCTGCTTTGCGCGCGATTCACGGCGTCGGATTGATCCATCGAGATCTCAAGCCCGCCAACGTTATCCTTGCCGAGGATGGTCCGCGCGTCATCGACTTCGGTATCGCTCGTGCCGTCGAAGGCCGATCCGAACTGACCCATACCGGCTCGATCATCGGCTCACCCGCCTTCATGTCGCCCGAGCAGGCGCAATCCGAGGCGCTGACCCCCGCCAGCGACATCTTCTCCCTTGGCGCTGTTCTAGCGATGACAGCGGGCGGCAAGAGCCCCTTCGCCGGATCTTCCCTGCCGCACACGCTCTACAACATCGTGCACACCCAGCCCGACCTCAGCGGTCTCCCTCCGGAGGTGCGTCACCTCGTCGAGCCCTGTCTGCGCAAGGACCCGAAAACCCGCCCTACCCCGGCGGAAATCCTCGACTTTTGGGACCGCTTCCGCCCCAGGCGCATCCATGGTCCGCCGCGGTCCATGGGGCTGTGCGCGCACAGGGCGCGGAACTGTCTGCGCTGCTCACCGATCCGGAAGCGACGCAGATCGTCGGCGCCGACGACACCATCGGCCCGGGGGCCGGTCCGAGCTTCGATGAGAAACTCCGGCAGCTCGAGGCATGGTCAGCGAACCGATCGGATCGGCGCAAACGCAAGCGGGTCTCGATCGGTGCGCTCATGGGAGTGGTGGTTCTGCTCGCGGCCGTGACCGGTGCGGTCGCGCTCAGCGGAGGTGGGTCGGACCCCGATAGACCGAACCCGCTTGCCGGGTTCAACATGACCAAGCTGCGGTCGATCGATGTGTGCGCCGCCATGAACGATCCGTTGGTCGATTCCCTGGGGGAATGGGAGCGGAAACCGGCCTTCGGCGATTGGGGATCCTGCAATGCGACTGCAGGTGGGTATTCGATCACCGTGGACGTCGAGCGGATCGATGGATTTCGAGACAGCAGCAGGAAAGTCAGCGGAGTTCCGGTGCTCGAAAACCCTGCGGCTGCAGACAATCAGTGCGACCGGGCGTTGTTGCCCGCTGCCGCCGACCCGCAGTTCGGAATCGTCGTGCGTGTGGGGGCTGCGCACCAGGGATCGGCCGACGAACTTTGCCGAATCTCGGACGAAGCCGCGGCAGAGCTGGCTCGTAATCTCACTGTCAAAGTGCCGCAGCTGCAGAACTTTCGTGGTTCGTTGGCACGGCACGACCCCTGTGCGGTGGTCGACACCATCACCTTGAAATTATCGATCGGCGAACTGGTTCATGGGGCTCCGGACTTGCTGCATACGTGTAAGTGGGTTGCTGCGAACACAGTCACCGTGTACCTCTGGACGCACACTCCGCCCGACGAGCAGAAACCGATTCATTTCGACTTCGGTGGCGGGAATACGGTCGATGTCGACGAGGCCGAGATGAAGTCGACCTCGTGCACTCGGCATGGGGTATACCGCCCTGCCACCGACGGCCGTCCGTCCGAGGTGGTGACGGTCTCGGTTGCGGGTTCCTCGGTCGGGGAACATCCCGAGCTGCGGTGCCTCGGCGCGCGCCAGATCCTGCAGAACATTCTCGACAATCTCCCCAAGGTGAGCCGATGAAGCGCGGCCGGATGTTTTCAGCTCTGCGCACGGTCGCTGCGCTTGCCGCCGTTATCGTCGTATCCGGATGTGGTGCGACTGTGCACGGCAGCGGTGTCGCCGCCGAAATCGACGTGCGCACACTCGATGTTGGTGCCCTGCCGACATCGCCACCCAAATTGTCGTCACGTCTGAGCGATCTCGGATACCGGCGCCTCGAGGCCGCCCGGATGTCGGATGCGGTGCTGAGCCCACATGAGGTGGACGGCAAGTACACCGGTGGAGCCGCGGCGGCCGCACACACCGAGGCGAGGTCGGTGACCTTCTACTTGGCCGATGCCGTCGTACCGGTACTGCAGAAATACGACTTCGTCGTGGGGTTCTCGACTGGATCCGCCGACGACTCGCGCCCTCTGACCAAAGCCACGCATGGTAGTCACGAGCGGGAGGGTCTGGTGATAACGGTGCTTCGGTTTCCGGATGCGACGGCGGCAGAGGCCGCGGCTAAGGAACTCGATACCGTGGATTTCGGGCTCAGTCCAGAGAATGTCGCGGTCACGCTGCCCAAATATCCGACATCTAGCGCGCACTGGCGACCGGCGGTTCCTACGCTCGGCAGTACGACCGCGCACGGGGTTTACGTGGTGAGCGTCCTTGCGGATGCTCGGTCAGCGGATCTCACTCGGCTGACCGAGATGACGCAGAAATACCTCGACGCGGAACTCCCGGAACTGGACAAATTCGTACCAACGCCGATCGGCAAATTAAATACCCTTCGTCAGGATCCGGATAGCGTCCTCATTCGTGCTCTGCATGCTGGTGGAGTCGTTCCGGAACCCGATGGTCAAGGCGAGGTCGTCTACACCGCGCGTGGCTATCTGAACTACATCCTCGATCAGGGCGGACGATTCCCGGTGTTGCAGCGCGCTGGCGTGGATCGGGTCGCGATGACGCCGAGCGTACTGGTGTTCCGAACCCGAGACGACGCGGCCGCAACCGTATTCGTCGCTGAATCGGTGGAATTGGGTGCGGCGGTTGATCGCCGTGCGGTGGATCCACCCGAGGACGTTCCGAATACGGCCTGTGTCCAGGACTATTCGGCGCAATCGTCCGACGCGCAGTTCCGGTGTTTCGTCACCTACCGGTGCTACGTCGCATTGCTCCTGGGCCGTCGATTGTGGGAGACCCAGCAGAGGGCAGCGGCACAGTACGCCTTGTTCGCCAACAGTCGATGACGTCTTGTTCGCTCGCCGTCAGTAGCCGCGGTATGCGCCACCGGAATTGACCGCCGCGACACCTGGCACATTGCCGAGCGATCCGTATGTGTCGATCGAGTACCGAACCCCAGCGATGATGTTGTCGACCGGATTCCAGATGTCGTCGTGGCCGGGCGCTTTGTAGGCGTTGAAAGTGCTGTCGATGGTCTGCATGAGCCCTTTGGACGGATGTCCGGCCACCCAGTTACTATCCCAGCGGTTTTCGGCGTACGGATCGCCAGCCGATTCGTGCTGGATGATCAGTGCGATCGCGTTCTCATCGATATCCTTCGGGTCGTAACCCATAGCGATGAGCGCCTTTTTCGCATCCTCGATCCACTTGGCCACATCGCCGGACGGCTTCGCCCCGGTTGGTGCGCTCGAGCTCGTACCACCGGAGTACAGCGAGCTGGAAGGGGATCCGGAGCCGCTGCCGTTGTGGTTGCTCGACACATAACTGGGCTTGCCCGTGTTGGGTGTGGAGGTGGTGGTGGAGGTCGGTGTTGTGCTGGTGTGCTGTGTCTGCGGCGCAACGGCATTCGGGTCGCCGAGGCCGTCGTAGGAGGTTTGGAGTTTCTCGACGGCCTCAGTCACCTTGTCTTTGGCGCGATCAGCCACGCGTTCTGCCTCTGCCAGCGCGTTGACGATTTCCCTTTGCCGGGACGCAGCGTCCAGGGTGGCCTTATCGGTGAGTTGGTTGGCCTCGGACTCGCTCAGATTCGCCTTGTACCAGGCGATTCGGTCATTGGCGTCGACGGTGCCGTCCGAAGCCACATGGAAGCCCGGTTCGGTCTTCGTGCCAGGGACCGGGCAGGTCGGGCTGGTAGCCAGATCGCGTAGCGAGAGCACGCTCCGCTTGGCCCTGTTCAGGTTGTCCACCTCGGCGGTGAACGCCGTCTGGAGATCGTGCACCGCTTGACTCACCGCGGAAGCGCCGGTCTTTTCGGTCTCCATCCGGGTATCGGCCGCAGTAGCGGCCACGCCGGACCACGTCTTGTCGGTTCCCAGTTTCGCGGTGTCTTCGGTGCCCTTGCGGACCGCGGTATCCAGATCCGTCGAGATCTTGCCCGCATTGTTCGCGGCGGTGGTGAGGTGGTCGGGCTCCCATTTGGCGACATCGTCGATGGTGAGGGTCATGGCAGTTGCAGCCCGATCGTCTTCAGGTTGTTGGTGAAGTCGGCCTCGGCGACTTCGAAGGCGCCCGCCACATTGTGGGTGATCGACGCGATCTTCTCGAGGCGCTCGCCGATTCGGGTCAGGCTGCGGTTGACGATATCGGTGGCCGGTTGCACCGCGGCGCCGAATTGGGTGCCGGGCAATGCGTTGATCGCCGCATTGAAGCCGTCACCGGCATTGAGCTTTTTGATGCCGCTCGCCTCGTCGCCAAGACTTTTGGCGAAGGTCTGTAGCGCGCCCGCGTCGACTTTCAATGTCCCCGGGTCATTGGTGTCCGCCACGGAAAACTCCCCCTTCGTCCCCACCTCAGGTCGCGGTCAGCATAGCAAAAACGGGTGGTGTGGACAGGGGGTCGATGGGGGCGGTTAGGTTGGTTACGGCGTCGGTGATGGTCTGAGTGTCGCCGAGTGGACAGAGAGGTCGGCATATGCGCGCAGCCCAGGTCAGCAAGCTGGAGGGGCCGGAAGCGGTCGAGGTCGTCGAGATTGCCGAACCCGCGGCATATCCCGGCAGTGTGGTCATCGACGTGCACGCGGCCGGGGTGGCGTTTCCCGATGTGCTGATGACGCGCGGTCTGTACCAGATGAAGCCGGAGTTGCCGTTCGTCGTCGGCGGTGAAATCTCCGGGATCGTGCGTGAGGCCCCGGAGGGCGCGCACGTCGAGGCGGGCGACCGGGTGGTCGCGCTGACGCTGCTCGGCAATGCCATGGCCGAGGTGGCGGTCGTACCGGCGCAGATGGTGTTCCGCCTGCCGGACAACGTATCGCTGGAGGCCGGGGCCGGGATCCTGTTCAACGATCTGACCGTGCACTTCTGCCTGCGCAACCGCGGCAGACTGGCCGAGGGGGAGACCGTTCTCGTGCACGGTGCGGCCGGTGGCATCGGCACCTCGACGCTGCGCATGGCGGCGGCGCTGGGTGCGGGCCGGGTCATCGCGGTGGTGAGTACCGAGGAGAAGGCGGCGGTCGCGCGCGCCAACGGCGCCACCGATGTGGTGCTGACCGACGGCTGGCTCGCCGCGGTCAAGGAACTCACCGGTGGTCGCGGTGTGGATATCGTGCTCGATCCGGTCGGCGGCGACCGGTTCACCGACAGCATCCGCAGCCTGGCCTCGGCGGGTCGCCTGCTGGTTGTCGGCTTCACCGCGGGGGAGATCCCCACGGTCAAGGTGAATCGACTGCTGCTGAAGAACGTCGAGGTGACCGGTGCGGCCTGGGGCGAATGGATCATGACCCATCCGGGCTACCTGACCGAACAGTGGGCCGAAGTCGAGCCGCTGCTGGCCTCCGGCAAGATCACCCCGCCGGAGCCCGTGCGCTACCCGCTGGAGCGCGCCGCCGAGGCCGTCGCCTCTTTAGAAAATCGCACCGCCACCGGCAAGGTCGTCGTCACCCTGCGCTGATCATGCTGTCCAATCGGGTACTGAATCGGACCTTGCTCACGCGTCAGCATCTGCTGGAGCGTTCGACGCTGACTGTGTTCGAGATGTGTGAGCGTCTGGTCGGGCTGCAGGCGCAGGATTCGCCGCCGCCGTTCGTCGGATTGTGGAGTCGCATAGCGGATTTCGATCCGGCGACGGTTTCGGCCGGGCTGGAGGATCGCTCGCTGGTGCGGATCACATTGATGCGCGGCACAATTCATCTGGTGACGCCGCCGGACGCGCTGCGTATTGCGCCGCATATTCAGCCGGAACTCGAAAAGGTACCCTTCCGAAAGGGTTTCAACTACGGCGCAATGGTCGGGTTGGATCCGGATGAGGTGCGCGAACACGGCGAGGCGGCGCTGGGCGATGAGCCGATGTCGGCGGCCGATCTGCGCGCCGAGGCCGCGGCGATCTACCCGGATCGCGATGCCGGTGCGGTGCTGCAGACCTGGCTGTACCAATTGCCCGTGCTGCAGACCCCGCCGCGCGGCAAGTGGAAGGACAACAGCAGGCCGGTGTGGTCGCGTGTCGAACCCTGGCTCGGCGCACCGCTGGATCCGAGCTATCCACTGGCGGAGTTGGTCTTTCGCTATCTGCGCGCCTTCGGCCCGGCCAGCACCATGGATATGCAGACCTGGTCGAAGCTGACCGGTATGAAGGCCGCCGTGACACAACTCGGCGATCGCCTGCGCACCTACACCGACGAACGCGGCCGCACCCTCTACGACGTCGCCGACGGCGAACTCGCCGATGCGGATGTGCCCGCTCCGGTCCGGCTGCTCGGCTGGTACGACAACGCGATCCTGTCCCATCAGGATCGGTCGCGAATCGTGCCCGATGGCGCGGCGCCGCCGCTGCGGGCATTCGCCGCCGCGGTTTCACCGGTACTGGTCGATGGCTTCCTCGCGGGTTTCTACAAGATCTTCCTGGCGAAGGGCGTCGCCCGACTGCGCATAACGCCGACCAGGAAGTGGACGGCCGCGGAGCGCGCAGCGGTGGATGCCGAGGCCTATGCGCTGGTCGGCTTCCTGGAGGCGGATAAGCAGCCGAGCGTCGAAATCCTCGATGTGGGCGCCGATTTGCGACCCTGACGAGGTCGGCCGGGACGGCGTTGACTGCGCCTACCTGCCCGGTGCTACATCGAGCGCGGTTGCCGCCGCACCCGGACCACGGGCAACGGTTGACCGGGTCCGGCCACCATCTGCTCGGCGATATCGGTTGCCACCAGCACCGCCGCGGTGAGTCCGACCACGGCGATGGCGGGCAGCAGCGACGACACCAGCGCGACGACGATCAAACCCAGCGCCGCCGCAATGCGGGTCGTGGCCACATTGCCCAGCATTCGCCACCGATTCACCACCAGCGCCATGAGGAATAGCGCAGCGCCGCCCGGTGCCAGTGCGGCGGCAACACCGTGCGCGATGTGACCGGGATCGGCCACCGCATGACCCAGCCCGACCGCCACCGCGACCAGTCCGGCCACCAGCCCCAAATGCCCATAGCTCAGCACATCTCGCACGATCAACCCGGGCGCGGGCATGGTCGTCAGCGCGTGCTCGAGCAATCGCGCCGAGCGATGGAAATAGATCCACCACAGCCCTGCGCCCACCAGGAAGGCCAGCACCAGCGTGGTCACCACCTGCGGATCGAGGTCGTTCGATGCGGCCTGCGCGCCCGCGTCGACCACCGATTCACCCAGCGCGATAATGATGAACAGGCCGAACCGCTCCACCAGATGCGAGACCCCGATCGCCCGGTTGCGCACGGCCCTGCCGTACAGCAGCGGTGCGCCCAACTGCACGATGAGCGCCCCGGTCCAGACCCAGATGCGGGTATGTTCCGGCAGCGGCGCGCTCGCGAAAATCGCTATCGCGGTGACCAATCCGATGCTGAACGGATTGATGGTGGTCTCGAAGCCGTGCGTGCGGGTGACGGCGATGAACAGCACGATGCGCAACAGTAGATGCGCACCGGCGAAAACCATTGCGGCCCCGCGTGGTTGGTCCAGTGCCGCGGGCGCCGCCACCGCCATCAAGTAGATGAACAGCCCGCAGCCGAACAGCACGAGACGTTGGGCATTGGTCTCCTCGACGGTATTCACCAGAATGGTGACGCCGACCCAGCCCCACCACAGCGGGGCGAGCAGGACCAGGGCGTGGCCGAGGGTGGCGATCGAGGTGTGGTAGCCCAGCACATGCGCGGTCTGGGTGACCGCGAAGACCAGGACCAAATCGAAGAACAACTCGGCCCAGGTGGCGCGGGCATGGGGTGTGGCGGTGTTGGATTCGGCAGGCTCGCTCATCGGAATCTCGTACTCGGTGACACAGGAATACGAGCCTAGATGGGTTCAGCGCTCCGGGTTGTCCCGGTAGGCGGGCGCTTTGGTGGTCCCGGTCGGTGTCAGCGTGCGCAATAGCGGCAGCGTTCGGTGCGCGATGACCGTCGACAGCACGATCACGCTGTGCGAACGCACCACCGAACTCGTCCGATCGATACTCAACAGCACCGCCTGCAGCCCGGCATGCGAATCCGCGCCGATCCGGCACAGCACATCGCCCGAGCCCGTGGTCGCGTATGCCTCCAAAACCCCTGGAATCGCATCGAGTTCGGCCGCCACGGCATCCAGCGCGCCCTGTGCGATCTCCAGCGTGACGAAGGCCTGCACATCGAAACCCGCTGCGGTGACATCGATCTGCGGATCATAGGAGGCGATGACGCCCGACTCCTCCATTCGTCCGATGCGCGACTGGACGGTGGCCCGCGCGACCCGGGTGCGCCGGGACAGTTCGAGAATGCCCGCCTTCTGATACTCGTGCATCGCGGTGAGGATGGCGAGATCGAGTTCATCCAGTTTCGCGGGCGTGCGCGACATGACGGCCTCCGTTCGGGGCGCGACCGGCGTGGTGCTGGTCGCTCTGATGCTATTCAAATTGTCCAGCATCAAGGGTGAGTTCCTAGCCGAATTCACCACAGTGTCTATCGAAAATCGATGATGTTGCCTATCCGCAGGGGCGGCGATTTCCTTGGATCATGACCATCGAGCACCTGCCGAACTCCCAGCGACACAGCGGCCCGCTGCCCACCGACGGTGAGCTGCGCAGGCTCGTCGGGCTGGTCGATCACGATGACGCCGTCGATCCGTTCCCGGTCATCGGCTGGGACGCGCTGGTCTGGGTGGTCGGCAACGCGACCCAGACCGCCCACTTCCTCGAGTCCGCCTTCGGCATGCGGCTGGAGGCCTACTCGGGCCCGGAGACCGGCAACCGCGATCACAAGGCCTATGTGCTGCGCAGCGGCGCGGCCAGATTCGTCATCACCGGAGCGGTCGCACCGGACAGCCCGCTGGTCGCCCACCATGACCGGCACGGCGACGGCATCGTCGATATCGCGCTGGAGGTGCCGGATGTG
Source organism: Nocardia sp. NPDC004604 (assembly GCF_040609795.1). Taxonomy (NCBI): domain Bacteria; kingdom Bacillati; phylum Actinomycetota; class Actinomycetes; order Mycobacteriales; family Nocardiaceae; genus Nocardia; species Nocardia sp. NPDC004604. Next base: position 50,535 of record NZ_JBEXLC010000036.1, on the reverse strand, counting down.
GACCGCTGCATCGAATGGGCGCGCACCCACGGCGCGACGATTCTCGCCGAACCACATGACGACACAGACGAATTCGGCACCGTCCGGTCGGCGGCACTGGCCACCTACGGTGAGACCAGGCACACACTGATCGACCGCTCCGGGTACCACGGGCCGTATCTGCCCGGATATATCACCCGCCGCTCCGGCCATCAGCCGCGCCCCGGCACGCCGACCCGGCTGTTCCAGGCCATCGACCATGTCGTCGGAAATGTCGAGCTGGGCATGATGGACGAGTGGGTCGAGTTCTACCGCCGGGTCATGGGTTTCACGAATATGGCCGAATTCGTCGGCGACGATATCGCCACCGAGTACTCGGCGCTCATGAGCAAGGTGGTGGCCAATGGCAATCATCGGGTGAAGTTCCCGCTCAACGAACCCGCGGTGGGTAAGAAGCGTTCCCAGATCGACGAATACCTCGAGTTCTATCGCGGCCCCGGCGTACAGCACATCGCACTGGCCACCAGCGACATTCTCGAATGCGTCGACGTATTGCGCCGCGAGGGCATCGAATTCCTCGAAACACCCGACACCTACTACTCCGATCCCGAACTGCGCGCCCGCATCGGCCATGTCCGCGTCCCGGTGCGCGAACTGCAAAGCCGCGGCATCCTGGTCGACCGCGACGAGGACGGCTATCTCCTGCAGATATTCACCAAACCGCTCACCGACCGCCCCACCGTCTTCTTCGAACTCATCGAACGCCACGGCTCCCTCGGCTTCGGCAAGGGCAACTTCAAGGCCCTGTTCCAGGCGATCGAACGCGAACAGGCCGCCAGGGGCAACCTCTGAACCAGCCCGGTCGGTGCAGCCCGCACCGCACAGCGGGCTGCACCCCGGGTTCCGCCGGTATTGTTCACGGCATGCGGATCCCGTCGGCGATCGTCACCGGTCTGGCCCTGGCATTGACGCTAGCGGCCTGCGGCTCGGACGGTGACTCCGATTCCTCCAACGCCCCGTTGCGTCCGCCGCCGAAGGTCGCCGCGCTCGGCCCGTTCGTCGGTGAATGTGGCCATGTCACCGAACAAGAGGTCCGCGATATCGCCGGACTGACCCAGCTTGCGCGGGTGTATCGGAACTCGGTCGGCTGCAACTTCCAGGCCGCCGGACTCGCCTCGCCGAGTGTCACTTTCGCGTCGTATCGGGGTAGCCCGATCGATCGCGAGAAGGCCTGGGTCTCCAATGTCGGTCGCAATCCGGAGACCATCGATGTCGGCGGTCGCAAGGGATTCCAGGCGCTCGACCCCAGTGGCGCGGTCTGCGATCTCGCGGTGCAGCTCGATGACGACTTCTTCGAATGGTCGATGTCCTACGGACTGTTCTCCAGTCAGGGCAATCCGTGTGACCGGACCCGCAAGCTGGCCGAGTTGACCGTGCAGCGGTTGCAGTGAGGGGAGCACAGATGAGTTCACGTCCGGGCCTCCGGATCGCGGCCGTCGCCGCCACGGTGTGCGCGGTCGCGCTGACCGCCGGTGGCTGCGGTAAGACCGTCAAGGGTTCGGCGCATCCGGCGGGCGGCAGCGGAGCCACCACCGTCAATACCAATTTCGACAAGCTGCTGCGCGAATGCGAGGTGGTCGGGCTCGACCAGATCGGTTCGGCGGTGGGCAATGCGAAGGTCGTCTCGTCGTCGTTCAACGGCGCGGTCTGCATGTGGGATGTCGAGGATGCACCCGGCGGCTCGGCCATGGTCACCCTCAATTGGTACGAGGAAGGCTCACTGAATAACGAGAAGTCCAATAACGACAAGCTGGGCTACAACACCGAGAACATCACCGTGCAGGGGCGGCGCGGTCTGAAGACGACGCGTCCGAACGATCCCGACTCGTGCGGAGTGAGTGCGGGCGCCGCCGATACCGGCATCATCGGCTGGTGGATCAACTATCGACCGGGCGGCCATCCCGATCCGTGTGCCGGCGCCCAGAAATTGGTCGAGCTGACCCTGAATCTGGCCAGGTAGCCCGGCCGGTGATAGTGGCCTTTCGGCCGCGTCGGCCGACCCCACTTTGACCATGTGTCGAGGCCACGGGTATCGTGGATCGCTGTGCCCGGAAGCATGCGGGCAAGTTCGTGCGCAAACGTAGGCCAGCGAGAGCGGCCGACCTTTCCGGCGTGCCCGGAATTCGGACTATGTCTTGCGTGCGACACGCCCGACCTCGGGACGCGAGAAACGTGGTCGGACGTGCGGGTGAAGACTCGATGACACAGACATGAAGTTCCAGACACCGCGTTAACTAATTAAGGAAAGCCGGTCTATGCCAACCATCAACCAGCTGGTCCGCAAGGGTCGTCGCGACAAGGTCACCAAGACCAAGACCGCGGCCCTCAAGGGGAGCCCGCAGCGTCGTGGCGTGTGCACCCGCGTGTACACCACCACCCCGAAGAAGCCGAACTCCGCGCTGCGCAAGGTCGCGCGTGTTCGCCTGACCAGCGCGGTCGAGGTCACGGCCTACATCCCGGGTGAGGGCCACAACCTGCAGGAGCACTCGATGGTGCTCGTTCGCGGCGGTCGTGTGAAGGACCTCCCCGGTGTTCGCTACAAGATCATCCGCGGCTCGCTCGACACCCAGGGTGTGAAGAACCGCAAGCAGGCCCGCAGCCGCTACGGCGCCAAGAAGGAGAAGAGCTGATATGCCACGCAAGGGCCCCGCACCCAAGCGTCCGCTGATCAACGATCCGGTCTACGGTTCGCCGCTGGTTACTCAGCTGGTCAACAAGATCCTGCTGGACGGCAAGAAGTCCACCGCCGAGCGCATCGTCTACGGCGCGCTGGAGCAGGCGCGCGAGAAGACCGGCACCGATCCGGTCGTCACCCTCAAGCGCGCGCTCGACAACGTCAAGCCTGCCCTGGAGGTGAAGCCCCGCCGCGTCGGTGGCGCCACCTACCAGGTCCCGGTCGAGGTTCGTCCCGGTCGCTCCAACACCCTCGCGCTGCGCTGGCTGGTCAACTACTCCCGCGCGCGCCGCGAGAAGACCATGGTCGAGCGGCTGGCCAATGAGCTCCTCGATGCCAGCAACGGTCTCGGTGCTTCGGTGAAGCGCCGTGAGGACACCCACAAGATGGCCGAGTCCAACCGGGCCTTCGCGCACTACCGCTGGTGACGTCTGCCCGGCCCGTCGTTTTCTGGGTCGGGAGGCACAGTCGGAATGCGGCACTAACCTGCCGCTTCCGGCGTTGACATAGAGACGACCACAGGGTCGTCCCCGAAAATCCCATCTAGCTACGAGCGGGGAAGATTTCCGTGGCACAGGACGTGCTCACCGACCTGAACAAGGTCCGCAACATCGGCATCATGGCCCACATTGATGCGGGCAAGACGACCACAACTGAACGCATCCTCTTCTACACCGGTATCACCTACAAGATCGGTGAAGTTCACGATGGCGCCGCCACCATGGACTGGATGGAGCAGGAGCAGGAGCGTGGTATCACCATCACCTCTGCGGCTACCACATGCTTCTGGAACGACAACCAGATCAACATCATCGACACCCCCGGGCACGTCGACTTCACCGTCGAGGTGGAGCGGTCGCTGCGCGTGCTCGACGGCGCCGTTGCGGTGTTCGACGGCAAGGAAGGCGTCGAGCCGCAGTCCGAGCAGGTGTGGCGTCAGGCCGACAAGTACGACGTGCCTCGGATCTGCTTCGTCAACAAGATGGACAAGCTCGGTGCGGATTTCTACTTCACCGTGCAGACCATCAAGGACCGCCTCGGCGCCAAGCCGTTGGTCATCCAGCTGCCGATCGGCGCTGAGGACACCTTCGAGGGCATCGTCGACCTGGTCGAGATGAACGCCAAGGTCTGGAAGGGCGAGACCAAGCTCGGCGAGAAGTACGAGATCGAAGAGATCCCGGCCGATCTGAAGGACAAGGCCGAGCAGTACCGCCAGGAGCTCCTGGAGACTGTCGCCGAATCCGACGAGGCGCTGCTGGAGAAGTTCTTCGGCGGCGAAGAGCTCACGATCGATGAGATCAAGGGCGCCATCCGCAAGATGACGGTCAACTCCGAGCTGTACCCGGTCCTGTGTGGTTCGGCGTTCAAGAACAAGGGCGTGCAGCCCATGCTCGACGCCGTGATCGACTACCTGCCGACGCCGCTGGACGACGGTGGCACCGACGGTCACGTGCCGGGCAAGGAAGACGAGATCATCCACCGCGACGCCAGCACTGCTGAGCCGTTCGCCGGTCTCGCCTTCAAGATCGCCGTGCACCCTTTCTTCGGCAAGCTGACCTACGTGCGCGTGTACTCGGGCAAGGTCGACTCCGGTGCCCAGGTCATCAACTCGACCAAGGGCAAGAAGGAGCGCCTGGGCAAGCTGTTCCAGATGCACTCCAACAAGGAGAACCCGGTCACCGAGGCCGTCGCGGGCCACATCTACGCGGTCATCGGCCTGAAGGACACCACCACCGGTGACACCCTGTGCGATCCGCAGAACCAGATCGTGCTCGAGTCCATGACCTTCCCGGACCCGGTCATCGAGGTCTCGATCGAGCCGAAGACCAAGTCCGACCAGGAGAAGCTGGGCACCGCGATCCAGCGCCTCTCCGAAGAGGATCCGACCTTCTCGGTCAAGCTCGACCAGGAGACCGGCCAGACCGTCATCGGCGGCATGGGCGAGCTGCACCTCGACATCCTTGTCGACCGCATGCGCCGTGAGTTCAAGGTCGAGGCGAACGTCGGTAAGCCGCAGGTGGCCTACCGCGAGACGATCACCAAGAAGGTCGAGAAGCTCGAGTTCACCCACAAGAAGCAGACCGGTGGCTCCGGCCAGTTCGCGAAGGTCATCATCGCTCTCGAGCCGTTCGTCGGCGAGGACGGCGCGACCTACGAGTTCGAGAACAAGGTCTCCGGTGGCCGCGTGCCGCGCGAGTACATCCCTTCGGTGGACGCCGGTGCGCAGGATGCCATGCAGTACGGTGTGCTCGCGGGCTACCCGCTGGTGAACCTGAAGGTCACGCTGCTCGACGGCGCTTACCACGACGTCGACTCGTCGGAAATGGCCTTCAAGATCGCTGGCTCGCAGGCCCTGAAGGAAGCGGCCCGTAAGGCCGGTCCGGTGATCCTCGAACCGCTGATGGCGGTCGAGGTCATCACGCCCGAGGATTACATGGGCGATGTGATCGGCGACCTGAATTCCCGCCGTGGCCAGATCCAGGCCATGGAGGAACGCAGTGGTGCCCGTGTCGTCAAGGCGCTGGTTCCGCTCTCGGAGATGTTCGGTTACATCGGCGATCTGCGGTCGAAGACCCAGGGCCGGGCGAACTACTCCATGGTGTTCGATTCGTACGCGGAGGTTCCGGCCAACGTGTCGAAGGAGATCATCGCCAAGGCGACCGGCGAGTAGGTGTCTTCGGGCACTCCGCAGGCTCCGCGCCTGCACGATGGGGGCAGGTGCAAGACTTGCCCCTATCAGCCGGGAGTCAGCACGACCCCCAATATGTAAACCGCACTGCTGCAACTGCACGCACCAACAAGTCCAGGAGGACACCAAGTGGCGAAGGCGAAGTTCGAGCGGACGAAGCCGCACGTCAACATCGGCACCATCGGTCACGTCGACCACGGCAAGACCACGCTGACCGCAGCGATCACCAAGGTGCTGGCTGACAAGTACCCGGATCTGAACGCGGCGTTCGCGTTCGATCAGATCGACAAGGCGCCGGAGGAGAAGGCTCGTGGTATCACGATCAACATCTCCCACGTCGAGTACCAGACGGAGAAGCGCCACTACGCTCACGTCGACGCGCCGGGTCACGCCGACTACATCAAGAACATGATCACCGGTGCGGCGCAGATGGACGGTGCCATCCTCGTGGTCGCCGCCACCGACGGCCCGATGCCGCAGACCCGTGAGCACGTGCTGCTCGCCCGTCAGGTCGGCGTGCCCTACATCCTGGTCGCGCTGAACAAGTCGGACATGGTCGACGATGAGGAGATCCTCGAGCTCGTCGAGATGGAGGTCCGCGAGCTGCTGGCCGCCCAGGAGTTCGACGAGGACGCGCCGGTCGTGCGGGTTTCCGGTCTGAAGGCGCTCGAGGGCGACCCGAAGTGGACCGAGGCGATCGTCGAGCTGATGAACGCGGTCGACGAGTCCATCCCGGACCCGGTTCGTGAGACCGACAAGCCGTTCCTGATGCCGGTCGAGGACGTCTTCACGATCACCGGTCGTGGCACCGTCGTCACCGGTCGTGTCGAGCGCGGCATCATCAACGTGAACGAGGAAGTCGAGATCGTCGGCATCCGCGAGAAGAGCACCAAGACCACCGTCACCGGTATCGAGATGTTCCGCAAGCTGCTCGACCAGGGCCAGGCCGGTGACAACGTCGGTCTGCTGGTTCGTGGTATCAAGCGCGAAGATGTCGAGCGTGGCCAGGTTGTCGTGAAGCCGGGCACCACCACCCCGCACACCGAGTTCGAGGGTCAGGCCTACATCCTGTCCAAGGACGAGGGCGGCCGCCACACCCCGTTCTTCAACAACTACCGTCCGCAGTTCTACTTCCGTACCACGGACGTGACGGGCGTTGTGACGCTGCCCGAGGGCACCGAGATGGTCATGCCCGGTGACAACACCGAGATGACCGTCAAGCTGATCCAGCCGGTCGCCATGGACGAGGGTCTGCGCTTCGCGATCCGCGAGGGTGGCCGCACCGTCGGCGCCGGTCGCGTCACGAAGATCGTCAAGTGATTCACTGAATCGCTTATCGAACGGCGTCGCTCCGAAAGGGGCGGCGCCGTTCGGCGTTTCGGGGGTTGGCAGCCGCGAGTTTGGTGGGCGGGGGACAACAGTCGGTATCCAATAGGATTTGGCTCCTACCGAAAGGGCCGCTTCCTTGCGGGAGGAGGCCCTTTGTGCACTAATGCCGATTTATCGACGCTGTACAGGCGCGAACAGAAGTTGAATGAAGCAATTAGCGGTCTCGCTCTTGCGGGTAGCACGCCTCGGTTACTACGTACGGTGTGACCAGGAGTTCGTCCGTCCGATTACCGAACAGTTCGGCACATCGAGCATGGTCGGTGTCGCGGCGGTTCAGGTAGGCGACGAGTGGACCAGTGTCAACGATCAGCATCGGTTCGACCGATCTCGTCACGCAGAACGTCTTTGGCGCGCGCGCCGAGGTCAGTCGCAGGACCATCGAACGTTCGTAGGACTGAGAATCGGTCAGATTTCGGTCGGACCAGCCGCAGCACATGCTGCCGCACCTCATCGACCTGCTGGGGCTCCAGTTGGTCGATGAGCGTGTGAAGCTCGGAGTAGTCGCGCGCGGCGGTCACGGGTACATCCTACGGTAGACAGCCTCGACGAGCTCGAGGATCTCATCGCGGGGTCCGGGATGGACTCGTCGACCGCGGCCATGAGCTCGAGCATCGGCGCGGACGCCGCCGCATCGAAAGGTGTTGTGCCGCGCGGGGTTTCAGTTCGCCGTGCCCGGCTTCACATAATCGACGTGCAGTAGCGCTATAGCGGGCTGCACGCAGGCGTCGACGCCGAATGGGAGAGTTACCGCGACGGTCTGGTTCGGTGGATAGATCAGCAGATATTCGGCCGGAGCATGCTCGCAGTCGTAGTTTCCCGCCTGTGTGTACCGCACTGTCGCATGCGCGACCGCGCCGGGGCCGAGGATGACCTGTTGCGGCTCGCCGTCGGTGATCTGCTCGCCTGTGGGGCCGATCGACAGTGGCGGATCTCCGACGGCCAATGACACTGCTGGATAGCCGAAGAGCGCGCAGGTGCGCGCGGTGATATTCGTGAAATCGATCGGGGCGTAGATACTCCCTGCCGCCCCGCCCGCATTCTCCAGCGATAGTGCGACATCCGTGGTGGCACAGTGCGGTGCGCCCAGGGGCGGCGCGTCGGTCGGCGGGCCGGTGGTTGCGGGCGTTGTCGCTCCGGGCACCGATGCTGCGGGAACCGATGGTTCGGGAATCGGCGTATGCGGAGTTACCGCAACAGCGGGCCGGGTGATCATGCTGGCCGATGGCGCGGGCGATGAACTCTCGCAGGCGGCCATCGGCAACGCCGCCACCAGGGCGGCCGCTGCTATCAGGCGCATATTTCAACGGTAACCGCCCGGTGCGCAACTAGGACTACAACGCATCGCATACGCGAACTTGTGGCGAAACTTCGAGCCGGTGCGGTAGCCGAACCCTTCCGAATGGGTACTCGAACCCATGACCTCGGAGGTTATCGCGGGTCGGCATGGCTCGGCGCTAACGTCGAGCGAAGAGGTAAGACCGGTTGATCGGAGGAAGCATGAGTAGTTCGGCCCTGGCCACCGCACTCGACGTCACCGAGGGGACGTGGACGCACGGCATGCCGTATCTCGCACTCGGATCCGGACGTCCGCTGGTCTTCCTGCGGTGGTTCACCCCCGATCACGCCAATCCGACCGGATGGTTGCGACAGTCCGAGATCAGAACATTGGCCCCGCTCGCGGCACATTTCCGGGTCTATGCGGTGAACCGCGCGCCCGGTATGGCCGAGGGCACCACGATGGCCGATATCGCCGCCGACCATGCGCGGGCATTGCACGACGAATTCGGCGAACCCGTCGATGTTGTCGGCGTCTCCTCGGGGGGATCACTGGCCCTACAGCTCGCGGCCGACCACCCCGCCGCCGTCCGGCGACTGATCATCGCCTCGTCGGGCTACACCCTGGAAAACGCCACGCGCACGGCGCAGCTGCGCTACGGCGAGGCGGCCCATGCGGGCAAGCGCGGGCTGCACCACATGGCCGCGGTCGCCTTCAAATCACCGGTCGCGCAGCGCCTCGCCGCCGCGGGCATGTGGTTGGCCGATCCCCTTGCGCGCCCGCGGAATCCCGCCGACACCCTGGCCTTCATCCGTGCCGAGGACGCCTTCGACCTCACGGGTCGGCTCAGCGATATCACCGCACCGACCCTGGTCCTCGGTGGCGACAGCGATGGCGGCTACAGCACGGAAACCTTCCGCCGCACCGCGGACGGAATCCCGAACTCGCGCTTGATCATCTACCCGCATACCACCCACATCGGGGTCGTGAAGCGCTTTGTTCCCGATGTCGTCGCCTTCCTGGCGGACTAGTTTTCGCAGTTGTTCGGGGCCGGGTCGCCGCGCAAGCGGGCGTCGAGCCAGAACAGCACCGCGGGTATCCCGAGCACGGCGGCGCTCAGATGTTCGGGGGAGTAGGTGAGTTCGGCTTGCAGCGCGACACCCGCAGCGCAATACCGCCGGTCGACATTGAGGATCGCGTCGACCGGAATGAGCGGATCGTTCGGCGAATGCCATTCGAAGATCGGTATATTCGGGATGCCGTCGAAGAGTTCCAGACTGTTCTCCTCGACTACCGCCCTGGCATTCCGATCATCGGCCAGGTTCATATTCCGTGCGTAATCGCGGGCGCTGTGCCCGGCGCCGATGTAGAGGATTTCGTTGGTGCAGGCGTTGGCTATCGCGGTGCGTGCTTCCAACCCGCGTTGGTTCAGGTAGTCGCTGATCGGAAAGCGGTACGGGTACTCCCGTTCCAGTCCGATACCGGCCGCCATCAACAGGCCGAATGCCGGATGTGGATCGGTGTTGACCCACTCCACCATTTTCACCAGGTTCATCGGTACGCCGCCGATCGCGGCGCCCGCGATATCCAGTTCGGGCGCGTATCTCGGCGCCATCGCGGCGGCGAATGCGGTGGCCATGCCGCCGCCGGAATAGCCCGCCATCGCGATTCTGCTGTTCGCTATTTCGAGTTCGGGAACTCGGCGAATGGCGCGAATGCCGTCCAGGGTGATCTGGCCGCCGAGCCGGGCCGCGCCATAGGCGGAGTTCGGCCCGAGATGGTCGGGCAGTGCGATGCTCCAGCCGGCGAACAGCAGCGCGTTGAGCAGCACCGCCTCGCGCAGCTGGAGAGCCGGATCGGAGGTGTAGAGCACGCGCGACACCGTGCACTGCGTGCCGAGGCCATTGATGATGTGCTGATAGGACAGAACCGGTCCATCGGGGCGGTGCGAGCGCGGCGTCAGCATTAGCGTCGTCGCCGCGATCGGCTGTCCGGCGGAATTGTTCGAACGGAATTTGATCTGCGTGACCGTGGTTTCCGGAAAAACCAGCAGTGGCGGCATCGGTCGCGTCGCGAGCACCTCACCCGGTCGCTTATTCGCCAGGTCCGGTGGTGCCGCATAAAAGGGGTCCGGGTCCGGAGTCGGGTAAATCGGTGTGGCGTGGGCTCCGGTGCCGCCCAGGAATGTCGTCGAGGCGCCGACCATGAGGCAGACGATCAATGCGCGCGTCGCGAGACCGGTCAGATCTCGAAGGGTTCGATTGATCTGCACAAGCCGAAGGTCTATCACGCGCCCCGAATGACATCGGTAAAGGCGCGCTTTTCAGTTATCCAGTCGAAAGAATAAAAAGCATGCTCAACCGAGCTGCGTCATGCCCGCCGCGACGACCCGCGCGACATTGAAGATCTCATCCGCCGTCGGCAGCGGCACCCCGTCGAGGGCGTGCAGCCGATCGCTGCTGGCAATGGCGAACATGGCCGAAACCCACGCGGCCGCGCAGGCACGCAGCGTGCCGGGCTGGACCGGAACGGGCGCGCTGGCCTGCAGCACCCGGGCGGTGATATCGAGTAGTTGATCGCGCAGGCGGCGCAATTGGCGGCGGACATCGGGATGGGTATCGGCCTCGCGCCACATGATGACGCGCAGCACCGAGGAATGGTGATCGCGCAGATTCAGCGCGGCATCGAGATTGACCAGGCTGGCCGCCGGATCGCCCGGTGCGACCACCGTGCCGATATCGCCGATCGGCTCCGCGGGCACCCGCTCGGCCATCAGTGTGGACAGGATCGAATCCTTGGTGGGGAAGTAGTAGAAGACCAGGCCCTTGGGGACACCGGCAGCCTCGGCGATGGCCGCGGTCGCGGTCGCGTCGAATCCCTGTGCCGCGAACAGTTTTTCCGAGGCATCGAGAATAAGCTGACGGGCGTCGCCGTCGACTTTCGCGCTACGGCGCCGCCCGCCTCGCCGGGGTTTCGGCATCTGCATCAGTGATGCGGCGCCATATCGTGCAGCCGACCCGATACCGTCGGCAGCGCCGCCGCCGCGACCACCACCGTCACCACGCCCACTACCCATGCGGTCCAGGATGCGCCGCGGTAGCCGGTGTAGTCCATCGCCCATGGGGAGATGAACAGCAATGCGCCGAACAGGCCCATCGCATAGTCGGCGGCCGCCAGGGTCGCCCGGTACATCTGCGTCAGGCCGGTGAGGGCGATGAGCACGCCCAGGACGATCAACGACCACATGCCGTTGTCGTTCGTGTTCACCCACAGGGGTGACAGCGCGGTAAAGATGCCCAGCACAACGGCCAGGAAATCCTGCGCGCGACTTTCGGTGAACATGGTGTGCCTCCTCAGGCTCTGAATTGTTCTCCGCACTTCGATCTAACTCTGATTGACCGCCCGATCAATATAAATATGGATACGATTGCGCACCGATCGGTTGGTGATCCGGTGTGGCGGCCCTCACTGTGGTTTGCAACCAAGCAAAGGTTAGGGTGAGCTTCGTGTCACCCTCAGTAACGGATGCCAACTCGACCCGGCGCCGGTTCGGCGCTAATGAAGGGAAGGCCGCATGAACCGGCCGATTGTCATCGTCGGAGCCGGTCTCGCCGGGCTGCGCACCGCCGAGGAGTTGCGTCGCGCGGGATACGAGGGCGAACTGATCCTCATCGGTGAGGAGTCGCGGCTGCCTTACGACCGCCCGCCGCTGTCCAAGCAGTTCGTGCGCGGCGAGACCGACGACACCACCCTGCGGCCCGCCGAATTCTTCGACGAGAAGCAGATCGACCTGCGGCTCGATACCGAGGCGGTCGGCGTGGATACCGCCGCGCGCCAGGTGCGTCTGGCCGATGGCGGCACGCTCGACTATGACCAGCTGATCATCGCGACCGGTCTGCGGCCGCGCCGCCTGCCCGGACTGCCGGATCTGCGGGGCGTGCACGTACTGCGCGGACATGCCGATGCCGCCGCGCTGCGCGCCGAATTGTCCGGCGCGGGTACGGCGCTGGTGGTCGGGGCCGGATTCATCGGTTGTGAACTTGCGGCGAGCTTCCGGGCCAGCGGTGTCGAGGTCGTCCTGATCGAACCGCAGCCGACGCCACTGGCCTCGGTGCTCGGCGCACAAATCGGCGCGCTGGTGGCCCGCATGCATCGGGCCGAGGGCGTCGACCTGCGCTGCGAGACCGGCCTGGACACCTTCCTCGCCGACGATGCCGAGCGGGTGCGCGGCGCCCTGCTCTCCGATGGCAGTGAGGTATCCGCCGATCTGGTGGTCATCGGCGTCGGATCGCGTCCGGTGACCGAATGGCTCGCCGATTCCGGTATCGAGCTCGCCGAGCCCGCGGCCGGTGGCGGCGTGCTCGCCGACGAGGTGGGCCGCACCTCGGTCGATGGGGTGTGGGCGGTCGGCGATGTGGCCGCCTGGCGGCACGAGACCGGGCTGCGCAAGCGCGTCGAGCATTGGACCAATGCGGGTGAACAGGCCAAGCTGCTGGCCTGCGCGCTGCTCGGCGCCGAACCGCCGACCGCGGCGCGGGTGCCGTACTTCTGGAGCGATCAGTACGACGTGAAGATCCAGGCCCTCGGCACCCCGAGCGCCACCGACGATATCCACATCGTCGCCGACGACGGCCGCAAATTCCTCGCCTACTACTCCCAGCACGGCAACCTGACCGGTGTGGTCGGCGCGGGCATGACCGGCCAGGTGATGAAGGCCCGCGCGAAGATCGCCGCGAATGCGCCGATCGCGGATCTGCTCGCGGCCGCACCCTAGCGATTGCTCGCGGGTCGCTCGAAAGGATCAGTCGTAGCGATTGCTCGCCCGGGCGCACTACACAACCAGCCCGGCGGCCGAGTAGGGCGTGATGGTCCGCTGTAATACGGTGGTCGGGTGATCGTCGCGCTCATCGATTCCGGGCTGGGGTTGCTGCCCACGGCCGCCTGGCTGCGCAAGCTGCGGCCGGATGTCGACCTGCTGCTGCGGTTGGATCCGGATGGCGCGCCGTGGGGACCCAAACCCGAGCAGTGGGTGACCGACCGGGTGGTCGACGCCGCGCGGAGTTCGGTTCGCCTCGGGGCGGAGGTGATCGTGCTGCCGTGCAATACGGCCAGCGTCACCGCGCTGGACCAGGTGCGCGCTGAGGTCGGGCCCGGCGTCCCGGTGATCGGCACCGTTCCGGCGATCAAACCGGCTGCGGCGGTGTGCAAGTCGGTCGCGGTGTGGGCCACCGCGGCCACCACCGCCAGTCGGTATCAGGCGGATCTGATCGCCCGGTTCGGCGGTGATGCGAAGGTGGTCGGCATCGCCTGTCACGGTTTGGCGGATTCGATCGATCGCGGCGACCTGGTCGCGGCCCGCGATTCGATTGCACGCGCGGCCGAACAGACTCCGGCCGATGTCGAGGGGGTGGTGCTCGGATGCACCCACTACCCGCTGGTCATCGATGCCATTGTCGCCGCACTGCCCGATGGCGTTCGGCTCTTCGACAGCGCGCAAGCCGTTGCGGCACAGACGATTCGGCGGATGGATGCGCTCGGTAGGCCGACCACCGGCAATGGTGCAGTGCGGGTGCTCAATAGCGGTCGGCCGGGCGAATTGCCGGTCAGCGCAGCGGCTTTCGAATCGGGACGGATCCTGGGAGCGCAGGGATAGCGGTGATGGCCCAACTCGTGCCGACCGCCGCCGCGGTCCATGCGGCGCTGGCCGAGGTCGCCGACCCCGCCGATGCCGGCCAGCTGGCGCGGTTCTTCAAGACCGGGCCCGGTGAGTACGGCGAAGGTGATGTCTTCCTCGGTGTGCGGGTGCCCGTCACCCGATCGATCGCGAAACGCTTTGCGGCACTTCCACTCGACGAGATCGATGCGCTGCTGGACAGTGCCGTGCACGAGGACCGGCTGGCCGCGCTGGTCATCCTCAATGCCAGATTCGCCGCGGCGCGCAAGCCGCGCACGCTCGATACCGACGGGCAGGCGGCGATGGTCGAGCTCTATCTCGCCGCGGTGCGCCGGGGTCGGGTGAACAACTGGGATCTGGTCGACGTCTCCGCCGAGAACGTCATCGGCCCCTGGCTGCTCGATCGGCCACGCGACCTGCTCTTCGAACTCGCGCGCGCGGACTCGCTCTGGGAGCGCCGGGTGGCGCTGCTGTCGAGCTTCGCCTTCATCAAGGCGGGCGATGCCTCGACCACCTTCGAACTCTGCGAACAACTCCTCGACGATCGCCGCGATCTGATCCAGAAGGCGCTCGGCTGGATGCTGCGCGAGGTCGGCAAGCGCGTCGACGAGCGACTGCTGACCGGCTTCCTCGACAAGCATGCGGCCGATATGGGCCGTACCGCACTGAGCTATGCGACCGAGCGCCTGGATCCCGCCCTCCGCGTCCACTACCGCGGACTGTAACCGGTTGCGCCGGATCAGAATTGGATGCGCAGGTGGTCGGTGACCGGATGCGCCTGGCAGCCGAGGATATAGCCGTTCTCGATATCCTCGGGATCGAGGATATCGGCATTGTCCATTTCGACCTTGCCCTCGAGCACCGTGCACGCGCAGGAACCGCATTCGCCTTCCTGGCAGGAATACGGCACATCCAGGCCCTTCGACAGCATGATGTCGACCAGGGTCTGCTTGCGCGGCCACTTCAGCTCGTGCACCTCGCCATCGAGTTCGACCTCGACGGTGGCCGCGTCGGCGGCCTCCTCGTCGGTCATCTCGACCGGTGCCTGATCCGCGAACGGGTCTCCCGCAAGGGAATTGAACACCTCGGCGTGCGTGCGCGAACGCGGCACATCGAGTCGGGCCAGCGCGTCGTGCACCCGGTCCATGAACGGCTTCGGCCCGCACATGTAGGCGTGGTAGCCCACGTACGGCGCGACCAGCGCGGCCAGACCGTCCGCGGTCGGCAGCCCCTGCAGGTGCTCCAGCCAGTGGATCACGATGAGCCGCTGCGGATGCTTCTCGGCCAATTCGCGCAGCTCACCAGCGAAGATCACCGATTCGTGATCACGATTGGCGTACACCAGCACAATTCGGCCGTTCCCGCGCGCCAGCGCCGATTTCAGGATGGACATCACCGGCGTGATGCCGCTGCCGGCGCCGAACAGCAGCAGATCGTCGTCGAGGTTCTTCGGCGTGAAGACGCCCGATGGCGGCAGTACTTCGAGCTGATCGCCCGCTTTGACGTTGTCGCAGACCCAATTCGATCCGTAGCCGCCCACGGTGCGCTTGACGGTCACCTTGGGCCGGTCGTCGGTGTGCGGTGAGCTGGCCAGTGAATAGCAGCGTGCCACCGAGCCGGTGAGGTCGCTCGGGATGCGCAGGGTGAGGAACTGCCCCGGCTGGTAATCGAAACGTTCGCGCAGTTCGTCGGGCACGTCGAAGACCAGCGAACAGGTGTCGGCCGTTTCGGCGATGACTGCGGATACCCGCAGCACGACCGAACGCGAACCGTGTGGAACTTCGACGGTCGTCACGACTGCGCCTCGCTGCCGCTCGGCTCCGTCATGACCACCGAGGGTGCTGTATTTATGGCTCGCTCGCTGCGCTCGCTCACGGTTCTCGTCCTCTCGAACACAACCAAAACTAGAACGTGTTTCAGTTTCATCGTACGTCGGGACCGGGCTGACGGACAAGCTGGGCCTGCAGACCGTCGATCAGCACTTCCATACCGAAGTCGTAGGCGTACTTCCCGCGCAGGTCCGCCATGTATTTGGTGGCTCGCTCCACCGACTCCGGCAGTGCCACCTCCGACAGCGGCGACCGCTCGCGCGGATTCACCCGCCGGCGGCCGAACAGGTAGGTGTGGATCGTCGCGTACGCGGCCAGCACATTGCGGTCATTGAAACCCGCCTCGAACAGGATCTCCATAATGGCGGCGATCAGATCGAGCTGTTTGCCGAGCATCTGCTCGATCAGCACATCGCCGAGTCCGGGATGTTTGCGCAGCTTGTCGTCGATCTGGTCGATCAGATCGCGCAGCCGATGCTGCCACGGCCCGGAATCGGGCGCCGGCTTGCGAACTCCGGTCAGTGCCGCGCTCGCGACGAGGTCGAGCAGCTCGCGTTTATCGGCGACGTAGTAGTACGGCGCCATCGGCGAAACTCCGAGTTCGCGGGAGAGTCGACGCATCGACAATTTCTCCACGCCGTCCTCGCGGACCACGCGCAGCGCGGCCTCGACGATCTCGGATTCCGACAGTGTCCTATTTGCGGCGCTCCCAGGCCCTCCGTGGTTACGCAAGCTCCCGCCTCCGGTCCTCGAGCTCGCACCGCGGGGTCCTATTTGCGGCGCTCCCGGGCCCTCCGTGGTTACGCAAGCTCCCGCCTCCGGTCCTCGAGCTCGCACCGCGGGGTCCTATTTGCGGTGTTCCCGGGCCCTACCTGGTTACGCAAGCTGCTGCCTCCGGGCCTCGAGCTCGCACCGCGGGGTGTAGCCGCCCCCGCTCGTCTGCATTCGTCCGACTCCCATGCCACCTCTACCACTGCGGGCGATGTCGCCCGTCACGTCCTGTTCAGCTGCTTGCCACCCGCAGTCTAGAGCCCGCGGTCGCGGCCCGGTCGGCGTGTGTGGGGAGGCGGACCTGCGGCGACGTGTGGGGTTGCGGCGGCGGCGATACGGCGCTGGTGTAATTCACATACTGAAACGTGTTCCATTTTGTCAGCTTGTGACGTTATCGTGTGAGCACGGCCGCACCCGTGGCCGTGGTAACTGGTCGCATCTCGGAGGTAGGCATGCCGGAGCACGGATCCATCGGACACACCGATACCGACAACACCGGGCGGATCGCGACGATCGAATCCAGGTCGATCGAGGAGGCGCCGCTGATCGAGGAGACCCTCATCGAAGAGGTCTCCATCGACGGTATGTGCGGCGTCTACTGACCGGCGGTACGACCATGCTCGATCTCGATACCCGATGGGAGCCGCATCCGCGGGTGGCGCTGCGGCCGGAGTCGTTCGGTGCGCTGCTCTACCACTTCGGCACGCGCAAACTCTCCTTTCTGAAGAGTCGACGGATCCTCGAGATCGTCCGCTCGCTGCCCGCGCATGTCTCGGCAGGTGCGGCACTGCGGGCGGCGGGCGTCTCGGATGACCTCGCCGGACCGTACGTGCGCGCCTTGGCGCAGTTGGCCGATTCGGACATGATCAGGCAGGCCGCGCCGGGCAGTGTGCCCACGCCGATGCCCGCACCGCTGCCGCACACCGGGCAGCCGCGAGCTGCCACGGGCGGGCGGCTGATCGATAAGTTCGAAACCGGTTTGGCCGCACCGATCTGCCTGACGTGGGAGCTGACCTACGCCTGCAATCTGTCCTGTGTGCACTGCCTGTCCTCCTCCGGCCGCCGCGATCCGCGCGAGCTGAGCACCGAACAGTGCAAGGCGTTGATCGACGAGTTCGAGCGCATGCAGATCTTCTATGTGAATATCGGTGGCGGCGAACCCACTGTGCGCCAGGACTTCTGGGAGCTGGTCGACTATGCGACCGCGCACCATGTCGGAGTGAAGTTCTCCACCAACGGAGTTCGCATCACACCCGAGGTCGCCGCGCGCCTGGCCGCCAGTGACTATGTGGACGTACAGATTTCGTTGGACGGCGCCGACGCTGAGGTCAACGATGCGGTGCGCGGACCGGGGTCCTACGCCATGGCGATCCGGGCGTTGGAGAATCTGGCGGCGGCTGGATTCACCGATGCTAAACTCTCGGTGGTCGCGACCCGGTACAATATCGCCCAGCTCGACGAGTTCAAGGCGATTGCCGATAGGTACGGCGCCACACTGCGTTTGACGCGGCTGCGGCCATCGGGTCGGGGTGCGGATGTCTGGGACGAACTGCATCCGCTTCCGGAACAGCAACGGGTGCTCTATGACTGGCTGGTGCGCAATGGCGAAGGCGTGCTCACCGGCGATTCGTTCTTCCATCTGTCCGCATTCGGCCAGGCGCTGCCCGGTCTGAATATGTGCGGTGCGGGCCGGGTGGTCTGCCTGGTGGATCCGGTCGGCGACGTGTATGCCTGCCCCTTCGCGATTCACGACCGGTTCCGTGCCGGAAATGTGGTGGCGGATGGCGGTTTCCGCACCGTGTGGCAGGAATCGGAACTCTTCGCCGAACTGCGCGAGCCCACCGATGGTGGTGCGTGCTCCGGCTGCGCCCACTACGACGCCTGCCGCGGCGGTTGTATGGCGGCGAAGTTCTTCACCGGACTGCCCGCGGATGGGCCGGACCCGGAGTGCGTGCAGGGCTACGGCGAGGCGGCGCTGGCCGACGCCGGACGGATGATCCCGCGCTCGTCGGTCGACCACTCGCGCCGGACCGCGCCGAGCCGACCGGGATCGCGTAAGTCGGGCCCGATTCCGCTGACACTATCGGTATCTCGCCCCGCCGCTGAACGCACATCACCGGAGCGGCGACCCGCGCGCGCCTGCGACGAGAGTCCACTGACATGATTCCGAACCGGTAGCCAGTTATGTGCTGCACGATCAATCGACGATGGCTATCGAGCGACAATTCGATGATTGCCAGATTGTTGCCGAATGCCTTCGGCGAGTCGCACGCGACCCGCCGGAAAGCCGTGTCGGGAGATATCCCGCCCCGCGGGCGCATTCGTGCGGAATTCCGTCCTTTTTTCCGGACTGATGATGCCAATGCGCGAATCTCCGCCTAGCATGCCAGGAATGCGCCATGATCGCCTGCCCGATGGATTCGGGGTGCGGATCGATCCACGGGTACGCGCATACTCCGGGGGGCGCATCTTGATCGGGGGTTCGCCCGCCCGGTTGCTGCGACTTGCCCCGGAGGCCGCCGAGATGATCGGCGACGGGTACCTCGAGGTCACCGGCCCGAAGTCAGCCGTTGTTGCCAGACGGCTGCTCGACTCCGGTGTCGGTAATCCGCGTCCCCAGCTGCTGCCCGCGCTCGACGACGTGACCGTGATCGTGCCGCTACACAACAATGCCGACGGCCTGGCCCGACTCCTCGCGGCCCTGCGCGGGCACAATGTGATCGTCGTCGACGACGGTTCGGATCAGCCCGTGCAGATCCCGCGCAACCGTGGCACCCGCTGCCGGGTGACGGTACTGCGCCACGACCGCAGACAGGGCCCGGCCGCCGCGCGCAATGCCGGATTGCGGGCCGCGACAACCGACTTCGTCGCCTTCCTGGACTCCGACGTGGTCCCGCGCAGCGGCTGGCTCGAGGTGATGCTCGGGCATTTCAGCGATCCGGAGGTGGCGCTGGTCGCGCCCCGGATCGTCACACTCGATCCGGAGTCGAACGCGCTGGCGCGCTATGAGCACACCCGCTCCTCACTCGATCTCGGTCGGCGCGAATCGGCCGTGCAGTCGCGCGGGCTGGTGTCGTACGTGCCGAGCGCCGCGCTGCTGGTACGCCGCAGGGCGCTGTTGGCCGGGGGCGGATTCGACGAGTCGATGCAGGTGGCCGAGGATGTCGATCTGTGCTGGCGGTTGGAGCAGGCGGGCTGGCGGCTGCGCTATGAGCCCGCGGCACATGTGGCGCACGATAGTCGAATCTCGTTCCGCGCCTGGTTCGGTCGCAAGCTCTTCTACGGCACCGGCGCCGCACCGCTCGGCGAGCGGCATCCGGGCATGGTGACGCCGCTGGCAATGCCGTTGTGGACGGTGGTGGCGACCATACTGTTCGCCACGCTGACGAAGTGGGGACTGCTCGGCGGACTGATCACCATGGTGACCGCGCTGGCCCGACTACGCCGGGTCTTCACCGGATTGGACAACCCCACGCGGATCGCGGCGATCTATCTGGCGCGCGGCTACTTCGCGGGAATCTGGCGACTGGCCTCGGCGATGTGCCGACACTATTGGCCGATCACGATGGTGGCGATGATGCTGTCGCGGCGGGTCCGGCGCATCGCGGTCACCATGGCGGTTGCGGACGGCTTCGCCGACTGGTTCACCCACCGCGATGCGGGCGGCCTCGACCCGTTCCGCTATGTGGCCTACAAGCGGATGGACGATATCGCGTACGGAACCGGCCTGTGGCTGGGCGCATTCCGCGCCCGCAGCCTGGAGTCGCTCAAGCCGAGTACGCCTCGGAACTGAATCGAACGTGTAATGGCTGTACCACCTGATGAGTTGATGTAGAGATGGTCGATACGCTGATCGTCGGTGGTGGCACGGCCGGATGTGTCCTGGCGGCCAGGCTGAGCGAGGATCCGGACCATAGTGTGCTGCTGGTCGAAGCCGGTCCGGTGTCGATCGATGCGGCGCAACTGCTCGACGCGACCCGGATGCCGATCGGCCCCGAATCGACCTTGGTGTGGCGCTATCCCGTCGACCTGGCCGATGATGTTGCCGGAAATATTGTGCGCGGCAGGGTGATCGGTGGATCGGGCGCGATCAACGGCGGCTACTTCGTGCGCGCGACGGGGGCCGACTTCACGGCGTGGAGCAAGGAGCTGGGCGGCTCGGCGAGCTGGTCCTTCGACGCGGTGCTGCCCGCCTATCGCCGCCTCGAGCGCGATCTCGATTACGGCGACCGGCCGGGGCACGGCACGACCGGGCCGATACCGGTGCGCCGCACCGCCGCGCCAACCCCGCTGAGTCGCGAATTCGCCTCGGCCTGTGCGGCACTCGGCCTTGCCGCGATTCCCGACCTGAACGCGCTGCCCGGCGCGGGTCCGGCCGAAGGCTGGGGACCGGTGCCGTGCAATATCGAGCACGGCAGGCGGGTCGACACCGCGACGGCGTATCTGGCACCCGCGCTCGCCCGACCGAACCTCACCGTCACCGGCGCGATGCTGGTGACTCGCATCCGCTTTCACGGCACCCGTGCCGTCGGCGTCGACTATTTGCACGACGGCAAGGCGGGCACGCTCGCGGCCGATCGCATCGTGCTGTGTGCGGGCGCCATCGAATCTGCCGCGCTGTTGCTGCGCTCCGGTATCGGCGATCCGGGACAGCTACGGGCGCTGGATGTTCCGGTGCTGCATCCCGCGCCGGTCGGCGCGTGGTTCAGTGATCATCCCGAGATCGGCATCGACTATCGCGGTGATCCAGCGTTGGCGAGCGGCGTCGGTATCCCGCTGGAATATGTGCTGGAACTCGACGATGTCGAAATCCGTCCGTACGCCGTATCGTTTACCCCGTATATCCATCGTTTAGGTGTTGCGCTCATGCGTCCGCGATCCGAAGGGGTGCTCCGGCTGCGTTCCACCGATCCCACCATCGCGCCGCTCATCGATTTCCGCTACTTATCGGCTGACGCCGATCGGATTCGATTGCGAGAAGCGGTGACCATGGCGGTCGAGGTATTGCACGGAATCCCGATGGTGCGCGCGCCGGAATCGAAACCGGAACCCGCCGATGCGTGGCTCCGAGCGAATCTGGCTACCTCGCAACATCTGTCGGGAACCTGCCGAATGGGCGGTGCGGACGACGAACGCGCGGTGGTCGACGAGCGGTGCCGAGTGCATGGCACGACCGGGTTATCCGTGGTGGATCTTTCCGTCGTGCCGGTGCCGCTGAGCCGCGGTCCGAAGGCGACGACGGTAATGATCGCCGAACGGGTCAGCGAATATCTCACCTAAGGATCTGAAAGACGGGTAGGTCACATTTGTACGAGGTCTGAACGGGATGTGAGCTGGCGGACAAACCAAGACAACCGCCTTTGTCTGGTAATGCGCGCCGGTACAGTTTGGGGCGGAAAGAAAGGCTAATGGTCAGCAATCTTGCAGGTGGGCGGCCCCCACGGCACGGCGTCGAACCCGGCACTCAACTCGGCGCTCTGGAAGCCTATGCCGCACAAGCACACGGATACCTTAGCGCGGGTGGCGAGCAGCTGTCGCAGCTTGCCGGTCTGCTGCGTCCGGTTGTGCTCGAATCCTGGCTGCGCAGCGTGCGCGGCGGCATCGACCCGATGGACCTGCTGGACGGGCGCGGCCTGCGCGGTGCCGATCTGCAGCGCTATCGCGATGCGCACCCGATTGCTGCATTGATGCCATTGATCGACAAATTGCTCGTACAGGACACGGCCAGAACGGGTTTGATCGTCGCGGTGGCCGATCAATTCGGCCGGGTGCTGTGGGTACACGGCAATTCGGATCAGGTCGACGCGGCCGCCGAAATCGGTCTGCGTGCTGGCGACGATCTGAGTGAACGTCGCATCGGAACCAATGCCGTCGGCCTGGTGGTGCGCACCGGCCGGGCCGCGTGGATCCATGGGCCCGAACACTTTCTGCATCGGATGCATCAGATCACCGGTGTCGCCGCGCCGGTACACGATCCCGACGGCAGGCTGGTCGGCGTGCTGATGATCGCCGGGGGCGTGCGGGTGGCCAAGCCGGAGATCCTGGCGCTGGTGAAGGCGACATCGACGGCGGCCGAAATGGATCTGCTGCTGAGTGCCATGCGGGCGGGGCAGCACGGGTCCTCGGGCCGCGCCGTGGCCTATGACAGCACGACGGGCGAAATCGCCGTGGCCCGGCTCGGTCTGGACGTGCTCGGGCTCGGACAGCCGCTGCTGAGTGTCGCGGGTGATCGAGTTCCGTTGTCGCAGCGGCATGCTGAGATCCTGCTGCTGCTCGCCGAACATCCCGAGGGGCTCGGCGCCGACCATCTCGCGCTGCTGCTCGATGACACGGATCTGGACAACGGCACCATTCGTGCCGCCATGTCGCGGCTGCGTGCGGTGGTCGGTCCGACCGTATTCGGTTCGCGCCCTTACCGGTTGCGGGTGCATGTCGCAACCGATATCGAAGCGCTGCGAGCCGCACTCGACTCCGGTGATGTCGATTCTGCATTACGGCTGTACGCCGGACCGGTGCTGCCGCGCTCGACCGCGCCCGGAATTATTGACATTCGGGATGAACTTCGGGTTCGGCTGCGCACCGCGGTGCTCAGTTCCGGCGATACCGCGGTGCTGCGTCGGTGGACCGCATGTGCCGAGGGGCGTGACGATGCCGCGTCCTGGGCCGCCTATCGCGCGACGGTGGATCGTGATTCGCCGTTATATGCGCAGATCGAGGCCAAGATTCGGGTGCTCGATCGACGCTTGGGCGCCGATGCAACGCGGATGCAACGTTCGGGCTCATAGTCTGCACATCTGAAAGTGCTGTGGCTCACATACGCGATCGAAATGTGGTCGCGGACACAGCTTTGCCCTGCTGCGTCGGCCCAGCTGAGCGCGCTGGACGATCGACCAACTTTTTTTAGTGCAAAAAGTTCCTTTTTATTAACGAAGCGCCTAATGTTCGCAATGCACGGATCACATCCGTGTGATCAAGCTGACAAAGCCTCGGCGCCTCGCACCGCGGCAGCAACGTTGGAGGAGCGATCAAGAGCTAGGCGCATGCGGTGACCGTCGGTCGCCGCGGTGGTGACCGTCGGTCACCGATCTCGATTCACGCAATCTGTTCCGATCTCGTGTGGGTGCCGTCGTCGTGCACCGCACATTCGCCGAATCATCTTGTGGTGGCGTCCCAGCCATGCGTCCAACGCTGAACAGCGTTGCCGCAGCGGCTTATTCGTCATGCCCAAAAGCGTTCGGCCAGCTGTTGTTTCGCCGAACGAGGAGGCTCTGGTGCACGATACGGAGTTGGGTGGGGCGCGACCGGAAGGGCCGGCGCACACCGCATTGCGAGCGTTTCCGCTTGCTCCGGCGCAGTTGGGGATCTGGTACGCACAGTTGCTCGAGCCCGACGTGCCGATCAATGTGGC
Organism: Nocardia sp. NPDC004604; assembly: GCF_040609795.1. NCBI lineage: Bacteria > Bacillati > Actinomycetota > Actinomycetes > Mycobacteriales > Nocardiaceae > Nocardia > Nocardia sp. NPDC004604. Next base: position 26,786 of record NZ_JBEXLC010000036.1, on the reverse strand, counting down.
CGAGTACGTGGATGTGCCGCAGGCGCTGGATATCGCGATCCTGCAAGAGGTGACGGTCGAGGCGGCGCGTGAATACGAATCGGCGCTGGTGCGGGTCGGTGAATCCGGCGGTGCACCGTGCCAATGGGTGGATCCCGCGAATTCCATTGGTATCCAGGCGATCGACCTGCGCGACCATGCCGATCCGGTTGCGGCGGCACATGAATGGATGCGGGCCGATGCGGGCGCGCCGGTCGATATGTTGGCCGACCGGCTGTTCGCGGGTGCCGTGCTGCGGGTCGCCGACCATCGGTCGTTCTGGTATCTGCGGGTGCATCACATCGTGCTCGACGGGTTCGGCGCGCTGACCAATATCCAGCGGGTGGCCGAGCTGTACACCGCCCGGGTGCTGGGCACCGAGCCGCCAGCGGTGCGGCCGGGTGCGCTGACCGCGCTGGTCGACGGCGAACTCGCCTACCGCGACAGCACTCGTTTCGAGGCCGACCGGGAGTACTGGGCCGAGCGGGTGGCCGGGCTGGACGGCACGACCACGCTGGACGGGCGCACCGCACCGCGTTCGGCGACCAACCTGATCGCCGGTCGGGTACTGCCGGAAGCGCTGGTCAACCGGATGAATATCGTTGCCGTGAGCCAGGATTCGACGTTGGCGGTGGTGTTGCTCGCGGCCTTCGCCGGATATCTCGGGCGGCTCACCGACCGGGACGAGGCGGTGCTGAGCCTGCCGGTGACCGCGCGCACCACGGCGGTGATGCGGCGGTCGGCGGGGATGCTGTCGAATGTCGTGCCGCTGCGGCTCGCGGTCGACGGCACCTGGGGTGAGCTGTTGCGCGCGACTCGGGTCGAGGTGGCGGGCGCACTGCGGCACCAGCGGTATCGGCACGAGGACATCCGGCGCGATGCCGAGCACGACGGGCAGCCCACGCGCCGGGCGCTATTCGGTCCGCTGGTCAACATCATGCTGTTCGGCAGCGAGTTGACCCTCGGCGATACGGTCGGCCGGTATCACGTGCTCTCCACCGGGCCGGTGGAGGACCTGAGCCTCAATGTGTACTACGGCGAGCGCGACAGCGTGCACGTGGATTTCGAGGCGAATCCGAATCTGTATTCCGCCGATGACATCGCCCGCCATCACACCCGCTTCCTGCAGTACCTGGAGCGGGTGGTGGCCGCCGAGGTCGATACGCCGATGGTGGCGGTGGCGGTGGCGACCGAACTGGAACTCGAGGTGAGCACCAGGATTTGGAATGCGACCGCCTTCGATATGCATACGGTGCTCGCCGGTGCGCCGACGCTGGTGTCGATGTTCGAGGCGCAGGTCGGGCGGACACCGGATGCGGTCGCGGTGCGCTTCGCCGGTGCGCCGGATCTGACCTATCGGGAACTCGGGGCCCGCAGCAATCGGCTGGCAAGGCATCTGATCGGGCTCGGCGCCGGACCCGAAACGCTGATCGCGGTTAACATCCGCCGCTCGCCGGAGCTCATCGTCGCGATCTACGCGATTCTCGCGGCGGGAGCGGCCTATGTGCCGCTCGATCCGGATCATCCGGCCGAGCGCACCGCGCATATTCTGGCCACCGCCGGGCCCGCCTGCGTGCTGACCACCGAAGCGGCTGCGGCACCGGAGTTTTCCGGGATCCCGGAAATCCGCGTCGACCTGGTAGATCTCGCAGAATATGCCGATGGTCCGGTCTGGGATCGGGAGCGCGGCGGCGCCTTGCGGCCGGGACAGCCCGCCTACGCGATCTTCACCTCGGGGTCGACCGGACTGCCGAAGGGCGTGGCAGTCACGCACGAGGCGATTGTGAATCGGCTGGTGTGGATGCAGCAGATGTATCGGCTCTCGTCCGAGGATGTCGTACTCCAGAAGACGCCGGCGACCTTCGATGTGTCGGTATGGGAGTTCTTCTGGCCGCTGCAGGTCGGGGCGCGGCTGGTGCTCGCCGAGCCCGACGGCCATCGCGATCCGGCCTATTTGCGCACGGTGATCAGCCGATACGGCGTGACGACCGCGCATTTCGTACCATCGATGCTGGAAGCGTTTCTGGCTCACCAGGAGTTCACCAACCGCACCTCGTTGCGCACGGTCTTCGCCTCCGGTGAGGCGCTGCCCGCCGCGCTGGCCCAGCGGCTGCGGGTGCTGACCGGTGCGCGGCTGCATAATTTGTACGGTCCGACGGAGGCGGCGGTCGACGTCACCTTCCATGAGGTGACCGATACCGATACCCTCTCGGTGCCGATCGGCGCGCCGGTGTTCAATACCCGGCTCTATGTGCTCGATTCGCGGTTGCGGCCGGTACCGGTCGGGGCTTCGGGCGAGCTGTATCTGTCGGGGGTACAGCTCGCCCGTGGCTATATCGGCCGACCCGGGCTCACCGCCGACCGGTTCGTCGCCGATCCGTTCGGTGGGCCGGACGGCGCCGCCACGCGGATGTACCGCACCGGTGATCTGGTCCGGTGGACCACCCATGGCGAGCTGGAGTATCTGGGGCGTACCGATTTCCAGGTCAAGCTGCGCGGGTTGCGGATCGAGCTCGGTGAGATCGAGGCCGTGCTCGGCGCCGTCGATGCGGTGGTGCGGGCGGTGGTCGTGGTGCGCGATGACGCCGGAGTCGGCGAGCAGTTGGTCGCCTATGTCGTCGAATCCGAGCCGGGCGCAGTATCTTTCGCGCAGTTGCGGGCCGCGGCGAGCCAGGCGCTGCCCGGGTATATGGTGCCCGCGGCATTCGTGGTGCTGGATGCGCTGCCGGTCAATGCCTCCGGCAAATTGGACCGTGCCGCGCTGCCCACGCCCGAGCGCAGCTCGACCGAATACGCCGCGGCGGCGACGCCGATGGAGGCCGCGGTCGCACGGGTTTTCGGCGAGGTGTTGGGTCACGATCGGGTCGGGCGTGACGACGATTTCTTCGCTCTCGGCGGTAACAGCCTGGTGGCCACCCAGGTCGCGGCCCGTTTGGGCGCGGATCTGGGCTGTCGGCTCGGAGTTCGCGAATTGTTCACCGCCACAACGGTGTCCGCACTCGCCGAACTGATCGAGCAGACGGGTGGAGCCAGCGACGTGCCGGTGCTCGCGCTGCTGCGGGCGCGTCACCGGCCGTCGCTGGTTCCGCTATCTCCGGCGCAGCAGCGGATCTGGTTCCTGAACCGGTTCGAGCGTGCCAGCGCCGGTTACAACATGCCTTTCGTGGTGCGGTTGCGCGGTGCGGTCGAGGTGGCCGCGCTGCGGGCGGCCCTGGCCGATGTGGTCGGCAGGCATGAGGTGCTGCGCACGATCTTTCCCGCGGTGTCGGCGCCGGAGGTGGCCGCGCAGCAGGTGGTGCTGTCCGTGGACGAGGCCGCGGTCGTCGGCGAGCCCGAGCCGATCGGTGCCGGTGCGCTGGATGCGGAGTTGGCCCGGTTCGCGGCGCTCGGCTTCGACCTCGAGCGCGAAATTCCCATTCGGGCGCGGATCTTCCTGGTCGATGACGAAAGCTGCGCGCTGGCGCTGGTCCTGCATCACATCGCGGCCGATGGGCTGTCGCTGCGGGTATTGGCGCGAGATGTGATGTCCGCGTACGGATCCCGGCATGCGGGCGCTGCGCCGCAGTGGACGCCACTGCCGGTGCAGTATGCGGACTACAGCCTCTGGCAGCGTGAATTGCTCGGTTCTGCTACGGATCCGGCGGCACCCCTGGCGCAACAGCTGGAGTTCTGGACCGCCACGCTCGCCGGTGCACCCGATCTGATCGAGCTGCCCGCCGATCGGCCACGGCCCGCGGTCTCGTCCGGACGGGGCGCGGTCTTCCGCTTCGAGTTGCCCGGTGACCTGCACGCCGGAATCGCCGAACTCGGACGTGTCCAGGGTGTTTCGAACTTCATGGTGCTGCATGCCGCATTCGCGGTGCTGTTGGCGCGGCTGTCCGGTAGCGATGACATTGTGATCGGCACGCCCGTGGCCGGACGCGGTGAACGGGCGCTGGACGACCTGGTCGGCATGTTCGTCAACACCCTGGTCCTGCGGACCGCGATCGATCCTGCCGCGCCCTTTTCGGCGCTGCTCGCGCGCGTGCGCGAAATCGATCTCGCCGCCTTCGGACACGCCGAATTGCCATTCGAGCAGTTGGTCGAGGCCGTCAACCCGCCGCGCTCGCAGGCACGGCACCCGCTGTTCCAGGTATTGCTCGCTTTCGACAATGCCGCGGACATCCGATTCGAACTCCCCGATTTGGCGGTCGACACCAGTACGCTGGACACCGGCGTGACCAAATTCGATCTCCAACTCACGGTCACCGAAGGTTTCGCCGGTGCCGGACTCGGGGAAGGTTCGGCATCGGCGGAGCTGTCATCGGGGGGTGTCGGGGCCGAATTCACCTATGCCACAGAGCTATTCGACGAATCCACCATCGCGGACTATGCGCAGTGGCTGGTCCGGTTGTTGCGGGCGGTCGTGGTCGATGCCGAGTCGCGGGTGGGGGATCTGCCGCTGCTCGACGCGGCCGGTCGGCAGCGGGCGATCGAATGCGGTACCGCCGAGTCGACGCTGAAAAGTCCGGCTACCTTGCTGGCCGGGTTCCAGGCGCAGGCGCGGCGCACGCCCGGTGCCGTGGCCCTGGTCGGTGCGGACGGCCCGCTGACGTATGCGCAGTTGTCCGGGCGGGTCAATCGGCTCGCTCGGCGGCTGATCGCCGCCGGGGTCGGTCCCGAGGCGCTGGTTGTGCTCGGTATGCGGCGGTCGGTGGATTTCGTGGTGGCCGCCTATGCCGTGCTGACCGCGGGCGGTGCGTATGTGCCGGTGGATCCGGACCAACCGGCGGCCCGGCGCGCGGACGTTATCGCCTCGGCGCGGCCGGTCTGTGTGTTGACGCGCACCTGCGATGGATGGTCGATCGGAGCCGATTCGCCGGTGCTGGCCATCGATGCGCTCGACTGCTCGGGCTATTCGGATGCGCCGGTGACGGATTCGGATCGGCTCCACCCGCTGCGGGCGACCGATACCGCGTACGTGATCTTCACCTCCGGATCGACCGGTAGGCCGAAAGGTGTCGCGGTACCGCATGCGTCGGTGGTGAACCAGATCGAGTGGATTGCCGATGAATACCGCATCGGGTCCGGCGATGTGGTGCTGTTCAAGACTCCGGCGACCTTCGACGTATCGGTGTGGGAGCTGTTCGCACCGCTGGCGCGTGGTGCGCGCGTGGTGGTTGCCGAACACGACGGACACCGCGACAGTGCGTATCTGGCCGCCACCATTGCCGCGCACGGGGTGACGATGACCTCGTTCGTGCCCTCGATGCTGACGGTATTCGCCGATGCCACCGGCATTGCCGAGATCGCCTCGCTGCGGACGGTTTTTGTGGCAGGGGAGGCGATGACCGGTGAGGTCGCGGCCGACTTCGCCGCGGTGAGCCGAGCCGAGCTGCACAATCTATACGGCCCCACGGAATTCACAGTGCATGCCACCTACGCGGCGGTCGACGCCGCGGCGAAGGGCCCGGTGCCGATCGGTCGTCCGGTGCGCGCGAGTCAGGCGCTGGTGCTCGATGCGCGGCTGCGACCGGTGCCGGATCTGGTGATCGGCGAGCTGTACCTGTCCGGAGTCCAGGTGGCGCGGGGGTACCACGGCCGGGCCGAGTTGACTGCCGAGCGTTTCGTGTCCAATCCCTATGGCCCGGCCGGAGCGCGGATGTACCGGACCGGTGATCTGGTGCGGCGCAATCGTGCCGGGGAACTGGAATATCTGGGGCGCAGTGACTTTCAGGTGAAGCTGCGGGGGCAGCGGATCGAGCTCGGCGAGATCGAGGCGGCGCTGGTGGCCGCGGCCGATGTGCGGGCGGCGGCGGTTCGGGTGTTCGCACATGCCGCCGGTGAACTGCTGGTCGCCTATGTGGTTTCCGCCATCCCGGAGACGGAGCTGAGCGCGGTGTCGGAGCAGCGGCTGCGCGCCACGCTGCCGTCATATATGGTGCCGACCGCCTACGTCGCGCTGGCCGAAATGCCGCTGACCAGCTCCGGCAAGCTCGATCGCCGTGCGCTGCCGGATCCGGTGCTGACCGTTGAGGCATATCGCGCGCCGACCACATCGGCGGAACTCGCGGTGGCCGAGGTGTTCGCGGCGGTGCTCGGGCTCGAGCGGGTCGGCCTGGACGACGATTTCTTCGCACTCGGCGGAAATTCGCTGGTGGCCACGCAGATTGCGGCGCGGATCGGCGCCATCGCCGGTGTCGAGGTGCCGGTGCGGCTGCTGTTCGAATATTCGACGGTGGCCGCCTTCGCCGCGCATCTGCCCACCGAGGGCACGGCGCGCAACCGTCGGGCGCTGGTGGCCGGTCCCCGTCCCGATGTGGTGCCGCTGTCCTATGCGCAGCGGCGGATGTGGTTCCTCAATCAGTTCGATGCCGATTCGGTCGCGAACAATCTGACGGCCGCGGTCCGCCTGCAGGGCGCGCTCGATGTGGCCGCCATGAACGTCGCCATTGCCGATTTGCTCATCCGGCATGAGGCGCTGCGCACCAGATACCCAGCGGTGGACGGTATTCCGCACCAGCAGGTATTGGCGGTCGGGGAAGTCACGGGTTCGCTCGTACCGGAGCCGGTGCTGGCGGCGGAGTTGGCCGATCGGATCCGTGTCGTGGCGGCAATGCCTTTCGCCGTGGATCAGGAGCCGCCGGTTCGGCTGACTCTGCTCCGCATGCGGTCCGAGGGTGCCAGTGGCATGGACGAGGACGCTCCGGAAGGCAGCGAGCACGTACTCGTCGTCTCCATCCATCACATCAGCGGCGATGGCTGGTCGATCGCGCCGCTGACCAGGGATCTCATGACCGCGTACGTCGCCCGCCTGACCGGTGCCGAGCCGGGGTGGGCACCGCTGCCGGTGCAGTACGCCGACTACACCATATGGCAGCGTGCGACGCTGGGTGCGGAGGACGATCCGGAATCGCTGATCGCCGAACAGATCCGGTTCTGGGCCGCCGAACTGGCCGGTGTGCCCGAGGTCCTGACCCTGCCGATGGACCGGCCACGCCCCGCGGCTGCCACCGACCGTGGCGCCCGCCACGCATTCACCATCGATGCCGCGACGCATCGGCGACTGCGCGGCCTGGCCGAGGATGCGAACGCCTCGCTGTTCATGGTCCTGCACGCGGCGTTCGCCACGGTATTGGCGAAACTCGCCGGGCAGCAGGATATTGCGATCGGCACGCCCATCGCGGGACGTGGTGATCAGGCGCTGGACGACCTGGTCGGCATGTTCGTCAACACCCTGGTCCTGCGCACCGATGTGCGTCCGGAATTGCGCTTCGCCGACCTGATCGTGGCCGTGCGCGACGGCGATCTGCGCGCCTTCGCACACGCCGATGTGCCGTTCGAGCGGCTGGTCGAGGTATTGCAGCCGGAGCGGTCGGCGGCGCGGCATCCGCTGTTCCAGGTCATGCTGGACTTCCAGAACACCGCGCAAACCAGTTTGGCATTGGCCGGACTCGCGGTATCGGCGCTCGATATCGATACGCAGACAGCGAAATTCGACCTACAGCTGACACTCGCCGAAGCTGTCGATGCCGCCGGTGCTCCCGCCGGGCTGGGTGCGACCCTCGAGTACGCGACCGACCTGTTCGAGGCCGAGACGGTCGCCTCGTTCGCGATCCGGCTGCAGCGGGTACTCGACGCGATGGCGGATCCGGGGATGCGGATCGGCGATATCGACCTGCTCGACGAGAACGAGCGCACGCTGATCCTGAACTCCTGGAATGCGACGGCACATCCGGGCGCCGCCGACGCGACATTGGTGTCGCTGTTCGAGGCGCAGGCGGTACGGACGCCGGAGGCGGTCGCGATCTCGTTCGAGGGTGAATCGCCGGCCCACCCGTCACCCGACCACCACCCCTCAACGAGTCGCTCCGCGACGCTGGCCCACCCGTCACCCGACCACCACCCCTCAACGAGTCGCTCCGCGACGCTGACATATGGGCAGTTCGCGGGCCGGGTCAACCGGCTGGCGCGGCTGCTGGTGTCCATTGGGGTTCGTCCGGATAGCACCGTGGCGATCGGCATGCGGCGCTCCATCGATCTGGTTGTGGCGATGTACGCGGTGCTCACCGCGGGTGGCGCGTATGTTCCGGTCGATCCGGATCATCCGGCGGAGCGCATCGCGCAGGTGCTGCGGACTGCGCGGCCGGTCTGTGTGCTGACCCGCTCGGATGACGGATTGGAACTGCCCACCGAGGTCGAGGGGCGCTCGCGGGTGTGGGCGGTGCTCGATGTGGATCTGTTCGACACCGATGACTATTCGGACGCGCCGCTCACCGATGCGGATCGGCTCGGTGCGTTGCTGCCGGGCAATGCCGCGTACGTGATCTTCACTTCCGGCTCCACCGGACGGCCGAAGGGTGTGGCGGTTTCGCATGCCGCGATCGTGAATCGGCTGGTGTGGATGCAGGACGCATATGCGTTGAGCGCCGATGATGTGGTGCTGCAGAAGACCCCGGCGACCTTCGATGTGTCGGTGTGGGAGTTCTTCTGGCCCTTGCAGATCGGTGCGCGCTTGGCTGTTGCGCAGCCGGACGGACACCGCGACCCGGCGTATCTGGCGGGGGTGATCCGCCGCGAGCGGGTCAGTGTCGTGCACTTTGTGCCGTCGATGCTGGTGGTGTTCGTCGCGGAACCGCTAGCGGCTCAGTGTGATTCGTTGCGGCTGGTATTCGCCTCGGGTGAGGCGCTGCCGCCGAGGCCCGCCCACCGGCTGCGTGCGTTGACCGGTGCGGCGGTGCACAATCTGTACGGCCCGACCGAGGCAGCGGTGGATGTCACCGCCCACGAGGTCACCGCTGCCGATATCGACACCGTGCCGATCGGTGCGCCGGTTTTCAATACCCAGGTCTATGTGCTCGACGGGTGGCTGCGTCCGGTGCCGGTGGGGGTACCCGGTGAGTTGTACCTGGCCGGAGCGCAATTGGCGCGCGGATATGTCGGGCAGCCGGAGCTGACCAGCGATCGGTTCGTGGCGAATCCGTTCGGCGACGGTGCGCGCATGTACCGCACGGGTGATCTGGTGTGCTGGCGGGCCGATGGGGTGCTCGACTACCTGGGACGCACCGACTTCCAAGTGAAGCTGCGCGGTCTGCGGATCGAGCTCGGAGATATCGAAACCGCGCTTGCCACTGTCGATTCGATCGGACAGGCCGTTGTCGTGCTGCGCGAGGAACAGCTGGTGGCCTACCTCGTCGCGCAAGCCGGTGCGACGGTCGATACCGATGCCGTGCAAGCAGCGCTGAGCGGGGAACTACCGGCGTACATGGTGCCAGCGGCCTATGTGGTGCTCGATGAGTTCCCGCTCAATGGCTCCGGCAAGCTGGATCGCAGGGCATTGCCCGCGCCGGTATTCGAGGCCGCCGTCTTCCGTGCGCCCGGCACCGCGATGCAGGTGCTCATCGCCCGGACCTTCGCCGAGGTCCTCGGTATCGAGCGGGTCGGCCTGGACGATGACTTCTTCGCCCTCGGCGGCAATTCGCTGAGTGCCACTCAGGTCGTGGCCAGGTTGGGTGCGGCGCTCGATGTGCGGCTGCCGGTGCGGGTCTTGTTCGAGGCGTGCACGGTCGCGGCGCTCGCGGACGAGGTGTCGCGCGGCGGATTCCCGGGGCTCGGCGATATCGAGTTGACCGCTCGCGTACGTCCGGAGCGGATTCCGCTGTCGCCTGCGCAGCAGCGCATCTGGTTCCTCAATCGTTTTCTCGCGGGGGATGAGACCGGACCCGGCGATGCCGTGGACAACATTCCGGTCGCGCTGCGGCTCACCGGTGCGCTGGATGTCGCGGCCTTGGCCGCTGCGCTGGCGGATGTGGTCGCCCGGCACGAGAGCCTGCGCACCGTCTATCCGGACGGTCCCCAAGGTCCGGAGCAGGTGATCATCCCTGCGGCACAGGCTGTTCCGACGCTGCGGCCGGAGCCGGTCACCGAAGCGGAACTCGCACCGTGCCTCGGCGCATTCGCGGCGGCCACCTTCGATCTGACGGCGGAGCTGCCGATGCGGGCCCGGCTGTTCGCGATCACCGATAATGTCGCGGTCGAGCACGTGTTGGCGATTGTGCTGCACCATATTTCGGCCGACGGCTTCTCGCTCGGCCCGCTTGCGGGCGATCTGATGACCGCCTATGCGGCTCGGCGCGCGGGCGTCGGGCCGGAATGGACCACACTGCCGGTGCAATACGCCGACTACACGCTGTGGCAGGCCGAAACACTCGGCGTCGACGATGATCCGCGGTCGCAGGCGCACCGCCAGCTCGCGTACTGGCGGGGCGCGCTGACGGGTCTGCCGGAGCAACTGGAATTGCCCACCGATCGTCCGCGACCGGCCGTCTCGTCGTATCGCGGTGACACCCATCGGCTGCGTATCGACTCGGATCTGCACAGTGAACTGCGCGAGTTGGCGCGCAAGCGGGAGACCACGCTGTTCAGCACGGTGCACGCGGCGCTGGCGGTGCTGCTGTCGCGGCTGTCGGTCGGCGAGGACATCGCGATCGGCACTCCGGTCGCCGGTCGCGGTGCCGCCGCGCTCGACGGGCTCGTCGGCATGTTCGTCAATACCCTGGTGCTGCGCACGCATATCGACACCAGGGCCCGCTTCGAAACGGTGCTCGACACCGTGCGCGCACAGGATATCTCGGCGCTGTCCAATGCGGACGTGCCGTTCGAGCGGCTGGTCGAGGTCATCGCGCCCACCCGGGCACAGAACCGGCATCCGCTGTTCCAGGTGGCGCTGGCCTTCCAGAACTTCGCGCTGCCCCCGCTCGAACTCGCCGATCTGATGGTGCGGCCGGTCGCATTCGACGCGGCCGCGGCCAAATTCGATCTGCAGTTCACGGTGGTCGAATCCGATGATGCCGATGGTCGCGCCGATGGCATGGATATCGAGATCAGCTACGCGACGGACCTTTTCGACGCGAGCACCATCGCGGTGCTCGGTCGCCGGTTCACCCAGGTGCTGGCCGCCATCGCGGCCGATGCGACGGTGGTGGTGGGGGATATCCAACTGCTCAGCGCCGAGGAACAGCATCGGTCGCTGTACGAATGGGCTACTCCGGTGGCGACCTACGTCACCGAGACCAGCACATTGGCCGACCGGTTCGCGCTGGCCGCGGCGCTGGATCCGGCGGCGGTCGCGGTCCGCGCCGGTGGCCGATCGCTGACCTACGCCGAACTCGACACCTGGTCGAACCGGCTGGCCCGGCGGCTGATCGCGGCCGGAGTCGGACCGGAGGCCCTGGTGGCGGTGGCGCTGCCGCGTTCGGTGGAACTGATCGTCGCGCTGCTCGCGGTGGTCAAAGCCGGGGGCGGATATCTGCCCATCGACCCCAACTATCCGGCGGATCGGATCGAATACGTCCTCGATGACGCGCGTCCGATCTGTGCGATCACCAGTGCCACCGCGGAATTGACCCCCGGTTGGTTCGGCGGACCGGTGCTGGATATGGCCGCCAACCTGAATTCGATGGATCCGGCGCCGATCACCCAGGCCGAGCGTCGGGCACCGCTCGACCCCGCGCATACGGCCTACGTCATCTACACCTCAGGATCCACCGGGCAGCCGAAGGGTGTGGTCATCCCACATCGCAATGTGCTGCGGTTGCTGGACAACACCCGCGGCCATTTCGATTTCGGACCATCGGATATCTGGACGATGTTCCACTCCTACGCCTTCGACTTCTCGGTCTGGGAGCTGTGGGGCGCGCTGCTGCACGGCGGCAGGCTGGTGGTGGTCGACTACTTCACCTCCCGCTCACCGCAACAGTTCCTGGAACTGCTTGCCGCGGAACGGGTGACGGTGCTGAACCAGACGCCGTCGGCGTTCTATCAACTGATCGCCGCCGAGGCCGCCGCTCCGCCTGCCGAACTCGCCTTGCGCTATGTGATCTTCGGTGGTGAGGCGCTGGAACCGCAGCGGCTCGGCGGCTGGTCGGCCCGGCATCCGGGCACGCCGCAGCTGGTGAATATGTACGGCATCACCGAGACCACCGTGCACGTCTCCTACCAGCGGATCGATGCGGGCACCGGCTCGGCGAGCGTCATCGGCAGCGCCATACCGGGATTGGTCGTGCGGGTGCTCGATGCCCGGCTGCGGCCGGTGCCGGTCGGCGTGCCCGGCGAAATCTATGTCTCCGGTGGCCAGTTGGCGCGCGGCTATCTCGGGCGGCCCGCGCTCACCGCGAGCCGGTTCGTGGCCGATCCGTATGCCGACAATGGTGCGCTGGCCTATCGGTCCGGCGATCTCGCACGGTGGACCGTCGACGGTGAGCTGGAGTATCTGGGCCGGGCCGATCAGCAAGTGAATCTGCGCGGGTTCCGGATCGAGCTGGGGGAGATCGAAGCGGCGCTGCTGGATGCGGACGTATCGGTGCACGAGGTGGCGGTTATCGTGCGCACCGATCTGGTGGATGAGCCGCGCATCGTCGCGTATGTGGTCGGCGCCGACGGGGTAGATACCGTGGGGCTGCGCCAACGGCTCGCGCACCGGCTGCCCGAGCATATGGTGCCCGCCGCGATCATGGTGGTGGGTCGAATTCCCCTGACCGTCAATGGGAAATTGGATCGCGCCGCGCTGCCCGCGCCGGTATTCGAGGCCACGGCCTACCGCAAGCCGGGCACGGTCGCAGAGGAAGTCGTCGCCGGAGTCTTCGCCGATGTCCTCGGCATGGGCGCCGACGGTCTGGTCGGCGCGGATGACGACTTCTTCGCACTCGGCGGTAGTTCCCTGCTGGCCGCCAAGGCCGCCGCCCGCATCGGTGCCGCGCTCGGCCGTACCGTCGGCGTCCGCGCGCTGTTCGAGTCGCCGCGGGTGGCCGACCTCGCCGCGGCAGTCGTCGCGAACGATTCGGGTGCGATCCGGCCCGCGCTGATCGCCGGTGCGCGTCCGGCGCAGCTTCCGCTATCACCCGCGCAGCAGCGGATGTGGTTCCTCAATCGGTTCGACCGGGACTCGATCGCCTACAACATTCCGGTGGCGCTGCGGCTGACCGGTGCACTGGATATCGCGGCACTGCAAGCGGCGGTCGCCGATCTGGTCGGCCGACACGAATCGCTGCGGACCCGGTATCCGGAGGTCGACGGTGCGGCGACGCAGCTGATCATGCCGGTCGCGCAGGCGGTTCCGGCGCTCTACCCGATCGACAGCACGGAGGCCGAACTCCCGGAACGGATTCGGGAGCTGGTCGCCACCACCTTCGACGTGACGGCCGATATCCCGGTGCGGATGCGGTTGTTCCGCATCGCGGGACGTGCGGAGTTCGTCCTGGCCGCGGTGCTGCATCACATTGCCGCGGACGGGTCTTCGCTCGCACCGTTCGTCCGGGATCTGATGCAGGCGTACACCGCGCGCCGGAACGACAGCGCACCCGGCTGGACGCCACCCGCCATGCAGTATGCGGACTATGCGCTGTGGCAGCGGGATCTGCTCGGCAGTGAGGACGACCCCGAATCGGTATCGGCGCAACAGCTCGCCTACTGGACGGGGGCATTGGCCGGGCTGCCGGATCAGCTGGCGCTGCCGACCGATCACCCGCGGCCTGCGCGTCAGAGCCTGCGCGGCGCGAAGGTCGAGTTCGCGATCGACGCACAATCGCATGCCGCGCTCGTCACGCTCGGACGACGCAGCGGCGCAACGCTGTTCATGGTTGTCCATGCCGCCTTGGCGGTGCTGCTCGCGCGATTGTCCGGAAGTTCGGATATCGCCGTCGGCACGCCGATCGCGGGACGGGGCGATGCCGAACTCGATGATGTCATCGGCATGTTCGTCAATACGCTGGTCCTGCGGACCCGGGTCGAAGGTGCGGAAGGCTTCGATGAGCTGCTCGGGCGGGCCAGGGCGGCCGATATTGCGGCCTTCTCGCATGCGGATGTGCCGTTCGAGCGCCTGGTGGAGGTGCTGAATCCGGAACGGTCGACGGCACGTCATCCGCTGTTCCAGGTCGGGTATTCGTTCCAGAACCATGAGCGCGGTGAGCTGCGGCTGCCCGGACTCGAGGTGCATGAGCTCGAATTCGACAGTGGGGTAGCGCAATTCGATCTGCATCTGTTCGTGTTCGACCACTACGGTGCGGACGGCGCACCCGAGGGGATCGACCTGGTGCTCGGCTATGCCACCGATCTGTTCGAGTCCGCGAGTGCGCGGCGGTTCAGTGCGCAGCTGCTCCGGATTCTCGAAGGTGTTGTTACCCAGCCTGATACCGCAGTCGGCGAGTTGGACCTGCTCGGGGAGGTTGCTCGTACCCAGTTGCTCGAGGAGTGGAACCGGACGGCGCATCCGGTGGCATCGGCGACGCTGGTGGATCTCATCGATGCCCAGGTGGCACTGACGCCCGACCACGTCGCACTGATCGATGCGACCTCCGAGTCCGTGCTCACCTATGCGGAATTCGATGCCGCGGTCAACCGGCTGGCACGCAGGCTGATAGCCGACGGGGTCGGCCCGGAGGCGACCGTCGTGCTCGCGATGCGGCGTTCGGTCGAACTGGTTGTCGCCATGTACGCGGTGGTGCGGGCGGGTGGTGCGTATGTGCCCATCGACCCGGATCATCCGATCGACCGCATCGCGCACATTATCGAGACCGCCGGACCCAGCTGTGTGCTGACGACCTCGCGCGACGGAATGCCCATCGAAACCGGACTTTCCGCACTGGAAGTGGATCGGCTCGACCTATCGGAATACGACGCGTTGCCGATCACCGATGACGAACGGGTTCGATCACTGCGGCCGGAGCATCCCGCCTACGTGATCTTCACGTCCGGGTCCACGGGGCTGCCCAAGGGCGTCACCATTGCGCATGCCGCGATCGTCAACCAATTGGCCTGGCTGCGTGACCGATTCGCATCCGGACCGAATGCGAGCGCCCTGCTCAAGACACCGGCGACCTTCGATCTGTCGGTATGGGAATTCTGGTCGATCCTGACGACGGGCGGTCGGCTGGTGGTGACCGCGCCGGGCGCCGAACGTGATCCGGACCGGCTCCGTGCCCTGATCGAACGGCATGCGGTAACGGTGTTGCACGCGGTACCGTCCCTGGTCGGCATGCTGCTGGCGGTGTCGGCCGCGCCGCTGCCGGAATCGCTGCGGCAGGTGCTCGCCATTGGTGAGGCGCTGCCGCCGGCTACCGCGATCGAATTCCGGCGCAGGGCCGAACGGACCCACGCGCGCCTGTTCAATCTGTACGGCCCGACCGAGGCCGCGGTATCGATCACCGGTTTCGAGGTCGATGACGATCCGACTCATATCGTGCCGATCGGGACGCCCGCGTGGAACAGCCGGGTCTATGTGCTCGATGGTCGCTTGCGGCCGGTTCCGGTGGGTGTGCCGGGTGAGTTGTATTTGGCCGGTGCCCAATTGGCGCGCGGCTACCAGCGCAGACCGGGCCTGACCGCCGACCGGTTCGTCGCGGATCCGTTCGCCGCCGCCATCGGCACCACGATGTATCGGACCGGCGATATCGTCCGCTGGCGTCCGGAAGGCACGCTGGAGTACCTGGAGCGTGCGGATTTCCAGGTCAAGATCGGCGGATTCCGGATCGAGCTCGGCGAGGTGGAGGCCGCGCTGCTGCGGCTGCCCGATGTGCGAGCCGCGGTGGCGGTGGCGCGCGAGGACGACAATGCGGGAGCGCGGCTCATCGCCTATGTCGCAGTGCCGCAGGCCGATTCGACCGCACTGGCCGCTACGATCCGCACGGCCGTTGCCGCGGAGTTGCCGACCTATATGGTGCCCGCCGCAGTTGTCGTGCTGGAGTCCTTGCCGCTCAATGCCAATGGCAAGGTCGATCGAGCCGCGCTGCCCGAACCAGTGTTCGCCGCGGTGGATTTCCGCGCACCGTCGAGTGCATTGGAACGGTTGGTCGCCGCCACCTTCGGATCGGTGATCGGTACGGCGGCGCGGCACAGCGAGATCGGGGTCGGCACCGATTTCTTCGCGCTCGGCGGCAATTCGCTGCTGGCGACGAGGTTGGCCGCCCAGCTGGGTGCCGCGCTGGGAGTGCGGGTTCCGGTCGCGGCGGTATTCGAAGCGCCGACCGTCGAGCTGCTCGCGGGACACCTGGCCGACTTCGGCGACGCCGATGCCAGGCCCGCGCTCAGCCGCCGGTCCGGCACTGCGCCCGTTCCGCTTTCGCTGGCACAGCAGCGCATGTGGGTGGTCAACCGGCTGGCACCGGACTCCTCGGCCTATCACATTCCGGCGGCACTGCGTCTCACCGGCGCACTGGATATCGCTGCCCTCGACTCGGCCATCCGCGACGTGATCGAACGCCACGAGAGCTTGCGCACCCGGTATCCGGATACCGAACCCGGTCCGGTGCAGGAGGTGCTGACCGTCGCCGATCTGTCATTCGAACTGACGCCGATTCCGGTATCTCGGCACGATATCGACGCGCGGATCGAGGAATTCGTCGCCACCGGTTTCGATATCACCGCGACGGTGCCGGTGCGCGCGGCGCTGTTGCGCACCGATACCGACGAGCACCTGCTCGTCGTGGTGCTGCATCACATCAGCGCCGACGGCTATTCGGTGGCTCCGATGACGCGGGATCTGATGCGCGCCTATCTGGCCAGGACCGCGGGCCACGCACCCGACTGGGCTCCCTTGCCGATCCAGTACGCCGACTACAGCCAGTGGCAACGGTTGGCACTCGGCTCCGACCACGATCCGAACAGCCTGCGCTCGCGGCAACTCGGCTACTGGACAACGGAATTGGCCGGACTGCCCGAGGTGCTGCCGCTGCCGACGGATCGACCGCGGCCACCGCGCCGGAATATGCGCGGCGCGGCAGTCGATTTCGAGATCGACGCCGAACTCGCCGGGCGTTTGGACACCATTGCCCGCGAGCACGGGACCACGCTGTTCACCCTGATCCACAGTGCCTTCGCGGTCCTGCTCGGCAAGCTGTCCGGGACCACGGATATCGCCATCGGCGCACCGGTCGCTGGCCGCGGCGAACGCGAACTCGACGATCTGATCGGCATGTTCGTCAATACCGTCGTGCTGCGCACCGAAGTCGATGGGCGCACCGGTTTCGCCGATCTGCTGCGCCAGGCCAGGGATCGCGATATCGCCGCCCTCTCGCATGCCGATGTGCCGTTCGAGCAGGTGGTCGACGCCATGGGTCGAACCAGATCCAGCGCCTATGCGCCGCTGTTCCAGGTGATGTTCACCTTCCAGAACATGCCGTCGGGCCGCGTCGCGCTGCCCGGGCTCGAGGTCGAGGTGCTCGATCTCGCACTGGCCGAGGCGAAATACGACTTGCAGCTGATCGCCATCGAGATGTTCGACGCGGCGGGGGAGCTGGCCGGGCTGGATATGCGGTTCGGGTACGCGACCGACATTCTCGACGCCGCCACGGTCCGGTTGTTCGCCGAGCGACTTCAGCGTGTGCTCGCGGTCGTGGCAGCAGACCCGTCGATCGCTATTCGCGCCATCGATATTCGCAGCGCCGCCGAGCGCGGCGGAGCCGAGCATTCGCAGCGCGTCGATGACCAGAACACTGCGCCGAAGCTGGCGGACCTGCCCGCGGTCATTGCCGCCGCGGCCGATATCGCATCCGGTGCCGTCGCCTTCACCCACGACGCGCACACGGTGACCTACGGCGAGCTGGCCGCCAAGCTCGCGACGGTCGCCAAGGCCATGGGTGCGACCGCCAAACCGGAAGCGCTCATCAATGTCGCCCTGGCCGGGCTGGTGCCCGGTCTCCTGGCCGCCCTCGGCGGCAGTGGTCTGGCCGCGGTGCTGCGAACCCTGCGCACCGAGGCACAGGCCGTGATCTCCAACTCGGGGTTGGAAGTCGATTCGGAAGGAATTAGCTGATGTCCCACGCAGAATCGGTCGCATCCAGCGGACTCGGCAATCGTAGTGCCGCGCACGATCATTCGGCGCTGCGCCGGGCGTACGGCATCGATGAGCTGCCCGGCCTGATCGATAAGGTCGCCGAACTGGACCCCGACCGGGTCGCCCTGCGACACGACGGGACCACCATCACCTACGGTGTGCTGGCCACCGAGATCATGGTGCTCGACGAGGCCATGGGCGGCGGGCTCGGCGCCGACGCACTGGTATCGGTCGTGGTCTCCGGTCAGCTGCCCGCGCTGCTGGAATCGGCCGACGGTGCGCTGGGCACGGTGCTCGAGCAGCTGCTCGACGATGCGCTGACGGCGGCGGCGCATGTGCTGCCGACGACATTCGCGCCGGTCGAGACCCTGGTCACCGAATTCGAGGAGCAGGTGCGCCGGACGCCGGATGCGGTGGCGCTGGAATTCGCGGGATCGACGCTGGCCCACTCGTCGCCCGACCACCACCCCTCATCGAGTCGCTGCGCGACGCTGGCCCACCCGTCGCCCGACCACCACCCCTCATCGAGTCGCTGCGCGACGCTGACATATGCGGAGTTCGACGGCCGGGTGAACGCCCTCGCGCGGCACCTGATCGACCTGGGCGTCGGCCCGGACGCCCTGGTGGGGCTGGCCGTTCGGCGCTCATTCGACCTGCTGGTCGGCATGTACGCGATCCTGAAGGCGGGCGGTGCGTATGTGCCGATCGATCCCGAGCATCCGGCCGAACGCATCGGTTACGTCCTCGAGGTCGCCGCACCGGTGCTGGTGCTCACCACGACCCAGGACCAGCCGGAGTTCGGGCCCGATATCCGGGTACTGCGGATCGATGAATTCGACGGCGCGGCCATATCCGACGAGGTGCTGGACCGCGCGCCGCTGTCGGCGGACAATACGGCCTACGTCATCTTCACCTCCGGGTCGACGGGCCGCCCGAAAGGTGTTGCGGTATCGCATCGTTCGATCCTTGCCAACCTGCGGTGGCGGCAGCGGCTGTACCGACTACGCGGCGCTGATGTGGTACTGCAGAAGACGCCGTTCACCTTCGATGTCTCGGTCTGGGAGTTCTTCTGGCCGTTGCAGGTCGGTGCGCGGCTGGTGATCGCGGCACCGGACGGTCATCGTGATCCGGCCTATCTGGCCCGCACGATCGCCGGACGCGGCGTCACCGTCGCGCATTTCGTGCCATCGATGCTCGCGGTATTCGTGGCCGAACCACAGATCGAAACGGCGGCGCGGAGTCTGCGCCTGGTCTTCGCCTCCGGTGAGGCGCTGCCCGCCGCCACTGCGGCCGCCTTCCGCGATATCAGCGGCGCGACGCTGCACAACCTGTACGGCCCCACCGAGGCCGCCGTCGATGTCACCGCCCATGAGGTCACCGCCGCCGACCACACCACCGTGCCGATCGGCGCGCCCGCCGACGACACCGAATTGCTGGTGCTCGACGATAATCTGCGGCCGGTCGCCAGCGGTGTCGTCGGTGAGCTGTACCTCGCCGGTGTGCAGTTGGCCCGCGGTTATGTGGCCCGTCCCGGACTGACGGCCGATCGCTTCGTGGCAAATCCCCAGGGCGCGCCGGGTGACCGGATGTATCGCACCGGCGATCTGGTGCGCTGGGTCACCGATGGCAAGGGCGGTCCGGACGAACTGGAATATCTGGGCCGCATCGACTTCCAGGTGAAGCTGCGCGGGCTGCGGATCGAACTCGGTGAGGTCGAGGCGGCGCTATTGCGCAATGAGCAGGTCACGCAGGCCGCGGTGCTGCTGCATCGGCACGCGGGCGGGGATCATCTGGTGGCTTATGTGGTGGCGCACCGTGGCATTGCGCCGGATCCGGCCACCGTGCTGGCATCGACCCGGCGGGACCTGCCGGACTACATGGTGCCGTCGCTGGTCATGGTGCTCGACGAAATGCCGATCAATGCCAACGGCAAATTGGACCGTCGCGCGCTGCCGGAACCGGTATTCGGTTCCGGTGCGGCCGAATACCGTGCCCCGGCGACCGCCGATGAGATTGCGGTCGCGCAGATCTTCGGTGAACTGCTCGGCGCGCAGCGGGTCGGCGCGGATGACGATTTCTTCGCACTCGGCGGCAATTCCCTCATTGCCACCCGTGCCATCGCCAGGATCGGGACCGCACTCGGCATCAGCATTGATGTCCGGGATTTCTTCGACCGCCCGACGGTTGCGGCACTGGCCGGACTGTCGCGGACCGGAGTCGCGCGGCCCGCACTCACGGCGGTCGCCCGGCCGCAGCGCATTCCGCTGTCCCCGGCGCAGCGGCGCATGTGGTTTCTCAACCGGTTCGGCACATACACCGAATCGGCCTATGTCTTCGATACCGCCGCGGTGGACAATATCCCGGTCGCGCTGCGGCTGCGCGGTGCGCTCGAGGTCTCCGCCCTGTCCGCGGCCATTACCGATCTCGTGGCCAGGCACGAGATCCTGCGCACCGTCTACCCGCAGACCGAGGACGGTCCGGTCCAGGTGGTGCGTTCGGTGCACGCCGTATTCGACCTATCGCCGACCGATGTGCCGGAGGCCGAACTCGCGGGCGCCGTATTGGCAACCGCCGTACAGGGATTCGATGTCACGGAGGAGATTCCGGTCCGGGTGCGCCTGCTGCGCAGCGGACCGGAGGATCACACGCTGGTGCTGGTCGTGCATCACATTGCCGCCGACGGTGTGTCGATGGGGCCGCTGATGCGCGATCTCGTCACCGCCTATTCCGCCC
Source organism: Nocardia sp. NPDC004604 (assembly GCF_040609795.1). Lineage (NCBI taxonomy): Bacteria > Bacillati > Actinomycetota > Actinomycetes > Mycobacteriales > Nocardiaceae > Nocardia > Nocardia sp. NPDC004604. The sequence continues at coordinate 6,229 of NZ_JBEXLC010000036.1, read as the reverse complement.
GTCGCGCTGGCCGCAATCCGGGTTGGGCCGCATTGGCGGTGCAGTACGCCGACTACGCACTGTGGCAGCAGCAGGTGCTGGGCGACGAGGACGATCCGGATTCGGTGGCCGCGCGCCAACTCGGATTCTGGGCCACCGAATTGGCCGAGCTGCCCGCACAGCTGGATCTGCCCGCCGATCGACCGCGCCCCGCGGTGGCGTCCTATCGCGGGGCCACCCACGAGTTCGCCATCGACGCGCAACTGCGTCATGCGATCGACCGGATCGCCGCCCGCAGCCGTGCCACGCCGTTCATGGTTGTGCACGCCGCGCTCGCCGTGCTGCTGTCGCGGCTGTCCGGCACCTCCGATATCGCCATCGGCACGCCGGTGGCCGGGCGTGGGGAGCGCGCGCTCGACGACCTCGTCGGCATGTTCGTCAATACCCTCGTGCTGCGCACCGAGGTTCGGGGCGAGGCGAGTTTCGCCGATCTCGTCGCCCAGTCGCGCGAGCGGGATCTGAATGCCTTCGCGCACAGCGATATTCCATTCGAGCGGCTGGTCGAGGTGGTCAATCCGGCGCGGTCGCAGGGGCGGCATCCGCTGTTCCAGGTCGCGCTGTTCATGCAGAACATCGGGCCGATCGCGCTGACCATGCCGGGGCTGGACGCGGAGCTGGTCGATTTCGATCCCGGCTTCGCGAAATTCGATCTCCAGCTGACACTTTCCGACACCGGCGCGGACGAATCCGGTTACCGTGCCGAATTCACCTATGCCACAGATCTGTTCGATGCCGCGACCGTGCGCGAATTCGGGGCCAAGTTCCTCCGGCTGCTGCGCGCGGCCGTCGCCGATCCGGATATCGCGGTCGGCGATATCGAGCTGCTGGATATGGGCGAACTCGACTACGTCACCGCGAGCTGGAATGCCAGCGGGCACAAGGTGGCCGACCGATTTCTGCACGAGGGCTTCGATAACCAGGTGCGTCGCACGCCGAATGCCATTGCCCTGGTCTCCGATACGACCGAGCTCACCTACACCGAGCTATCCGAGCGGGTCAATCGGCTGGCCCGCCTGCTCATCGGTACCGGAGTCGGACCGGAATCACTGGTGGTGCTGGCCATACCGCGCTCGATCGAATTGGTCGTCGCGATGTACGCGGTGCTGCGCGCCGGTGCCGCTTACGTCCCGGTGGATCCCGAACATCCGATCGAGCGCATCTGGCACATTCTCGACACCGCCCGGCCGCATTCCGTACTCACCACGCGCGGTAGCGGATTCACCCTCCCCGCCACCGTGCCGCCGAGCGTGCACCTGCACCATATCGACGAGCTCGACCTGTCGGAGTACTCCGCCGCCAAGATCGGCGACGGCGAGCGTCGTGCGCTGCTGCGACCCGAACACCCCGCCTACGTCATCTTCACCTCCGGGTCGACGGGCAAGCCGAAGGGTGTATCGGTCGAACACCGCGCCATCGCCAACCAGCTGGCCTGGATGCACGACGAATACCGGCCGCACCGCGGCGATGTCTACCTGCAGAAGACCGCGACCACCTTCGACGTATCGCTGTGGGGCTATTTCCTGCCGCTGCGCGCGGGCGCGACCCTGCTGCTCGCCGCGCCGGACGGCCACCGCGATCCGCGCTATATCGCGGAAACCATTGCCCGCCACGGCGTCACACTGACCGACTTCGTGCCATCGATGCTCGCGGTCTTCGCGGCGCATGCCGAGGCGGCGGAACTCGATTCGCTGCGCGATGTTTTCGTCATCGGTGAGACATTGCCGCCGGAGACCGTCGCGGCCTTTCATACTGTCAGCGATGCCGCGCTGCACAATCTGTACGGCCCGACCGAGGCGGCGGTATCGATCACCTATCGCGAGATCACCGCCGACGACGAACTGGTGCCGATCGGTGAGCCCGAGTGGAATTCCCAGGTGTACGTGCTGGATTCGCGGCTGCATCCGGTGCCGATCGGGGTACCCGGCGAACTGTATCTGGCCGGTGACCAGCTGGCCCGCGGCTACCACGGCCGGGTCGATTTGACCGCGGAGCGGTTCGTGGCCAACCCTTTCGGCAGATCCGGTGCGCGCATGTACCGCACCGGAGATCTGGTGCGCTGGAGCGCCGATGGCGAGCTCGTCTATCTCGGCCGGATGGATTTCCAGGTGAAGTTCCGCGGCCAGCGCATCGAACTCGCGGAGATCGAGGCGGCCCTGCTGGCGGCGCCAGCGGTGGGGCAGGCCGCGGTCCGGCTGATCGATGGCGATACCGGGGACTATCTGGCGGGCTATGTGATCCGCACACCGGGCAGCGAATTGGATCTGGAGCAGGTCAAAGCGGGCCTGGCACGGCGTCTTCCCGGATATATGGTGCCGACCGCGCTGGTCGAGCTTTCGGAGTTCCCACGCAACACCAGTGGCAAGCTCGATCGCCGAGCCCTGCCGCTTCCGGTATTGCGGCACAAGAGTTTCCGAGCACCGACCAATGCGGCCCAGCGCCTGGTCGCGGCGGTATTCGCCGAGGTGCTGCGGGTCGAACGGGTCGGCCTCGATGACGATTTCTTCGCACTCGGCGGCAGCTCACTCGACGCCACCCAGGTGACCGCCCGGGCCGGGGAGGCCATCGGTGCGCGCATCCCGGTGCGAGCCCTCTTCGACGCGTCCTCGGTCGAGGGGTTCGCGGCCGCCGTCGATGAACTCAGCCGGGCCGCCGCGCCTGCCCGGCCGCTGGTGCGGCAGGAACGTCCGGAGCGCATTCCGCTCTCACCGGCCCAGCAGCGACTGTGGTTTCTCAATCGGATCGAAACCCAGGACCGCGCGGTCAGTGTGTACAACCTTCCCGTCGTCCTCCGGCTCACCGGCAGGCTCGATATCAACGCGCTGGAGCGCGCGGTGCTGGATGTGCTGTCCAGGCACGAATCGCTGCGCACCTGCTACCCCGATAGCGAATCGGGTCCGTACCAGTCGATTCTGGTAGCTGCCGAGATCGGGCTGAATCTCAATCCGGCACCCGTCGAGCGTGCCGAGCTGACCGCCGCCATTACCGCGATCACCAGTGCCGGATTCGATGTGACCAGCGAACTGCCCGTGCGGGTGGCGCTGCTGAGTGTCGACCGCGTCGACGATCGGCGCGGTATCCCCGGTGACGAATACGTGCTGGTCTTCGTCGTGCACCATATCGCCGCCGACGCGCTGTCGATGACGCCGCTGATCAGCGATCTGGTGCGCGCCTATCTGGCCAGATTGGGTACAGCATCGCAAAGCGATTCGATGAGGGGTGGTGGCCGGGTGGCGGGTGGGCCCAGCCGTACACCGGATTGGCAGGAACTGCCGGTGCAGTACGCGGACTACAGTCTCTGGCATCGGGCACTGCTCGGCGCCGAGGACCGGCCCGGCGATCCTGCGCATCAGCAGTTGGGATTCTGGCGCGAAACCCTCGACGGCCTGCCAGCCCAACTCGCGCTACCCACCGACCGGCCGCGTCCGGCGCTGCCGTCGAATCGCGGTGCCGCCGTGGATTTCGAGGTGACGTCCGAGGTCGCGGCAGATCTGCGCGCACTGGCACGGCGTGGCGGCGCGACGCTGTTCATGGTGGTGCACGCGGCCTTCGCGGCAACGCTTGCCCGCTCGAGCGGCACCGACGACGTGGTGATCGGCTCGCCGGTCAGCGGGCGCGGTGCCCGCGAACTCGATGCGCTCATCGGCATGTTCGTCAACACCCTGGTCTTGCGGACCAGGGTCAGCGCGTCGGCGACCTTCGCCGAACTCCTTGCGGGCGTGCGTGATACGGATCTGGCGGCCTTCGCCAATGCGGATCTGCCATTCGAGCGCCTGGTCGATGCCATGGCGGTGGACCGTGGTACCGGCGCGCATCCCTTGTTCCAGGTCATGTTCAGCTTCGGGGAGACACCGCGTGTGGTTGCGGGCAGCCGGGCGTTCGAGGTGCCATGGCTGACGGTGGAGCCGATTGAACCGGCCGATACCGGCGCCAAATTCGATCTGCACCTGGTGGTGAACGAACGCGCCGAGGATGGCGGTCTCACCAGCAGCCTGCGCTACGCCACCGATCTGTTCGATGCGTCGACGATCGCCGCCTTCGTCGCCCGCTTCCTTCGGGTGCTCGCCGCCGCTGCCGCGACGCCACAGACCCGGATCGGTGAGATCGAGCTACTGGATGCCGACGAGCGGTCGCTGTTGGATCGGTGGAACGACACCACTCGCGCAATCGACGAAACTCACACGCTCGCTTCATTATTCGCCGCCCAGGTGGCGCGGACCCCGAACGCACCCGCGCTGACCTTCGATGGGACAACGCTGGCCGACCTGTCGCCCGACCACCACCTCTCATCGAGTCGCTACGCGACGCTGGCCCACCCGTCGCCCGACCACCACCTCTCATCGAGTCGCTACGCGACGCTGGCCCACCCGTCGCCCGACCACCGCCCCTCATCGAGTCGCTACGCGACGCTGACGTATGCCGAATTCGCCGGGCGGGTGCACCGCTTGGCGCGCTGGCTCATCGAGCAGGGTGTCGGACCGGATTCTTTTATTGCACTAGGTATGCGGCGCTCGATCGATCTGGTGGTCGGCATGTACGCGATCAATGCCGCCGGTGGTGCCTATGTGCCGTTGGATCCGGATCATCCGGGTGAGCGCATCGATTACATCTTGGAGACTGCGCGTCCGGTGTGTGTGCTGACCTCCGGCACCGATCTGGAGACCAGGGTGTCGCGGCAGGTCCGCATCGATGAACTCGACCTCGCCGAATTCTCGGACGAGCCACTGACGGATGCGGATCGGCATCGGCCGTTGCGGCCGGGCAATACCGCGTACGTGATCTTCACCTCGGGTTCGACCGGCCGCCCGAAGGGTGTGGCCGTTTCGCATGCCGCGATCGTGAACCGTTTGGTGTGGATGCACGCCGAGTATGGTCTTGCGGCTGATGATGTGGTGTTGCAGAAGACTCCAGCGACCTTCGACGTGTCGGTGTGGGAGTTCTTCTGGCCTTTGCAGGTCGGCGCACGCCTGGTCATCGCCAAGCCTGATGGTCATCGCGATCCGGCTTATATGGCGCGTTTGATCGTCGAGGAGCAGGTCACCACGGTGCATTTTGTGCCGTCGATGCTTTCGGTGTTCGTTGCTGAGGATCGTGCGGCTGAATGCGCGAGTCTGCGGAATGTTTTCGCTTCTGGTGAGGCGTTGCCTGCGGTGGCGGCGCAGCGTTTGCGTCAGTTGACCGGGGCGCGGTTGCACAACCTGTACGGTCCGACCGAGGCCGCGGTGGATGTCACCTTCCACGAGGTGACCGATGCCGATGTGAGTTCGGTGCCGATCGGTGCTCCGGTGTTCAACACGCGGGTGTTTGTGTTGGATTCGCGGTTGCGTCCGGTACCTGCGGGTGTTCCGGGTGAGTTGTATTTGGCGGGCGCGCAGTTGGCGCATGGTTATGTCGGTCGCCCCGACCTGACTACTGAGCGGTTTGTTGCGAATCCGTTCGGTACCGCTGAGCGTATGTACCGCACCGGCGACCTGGTCGTGTGGACTGCGCGCGGCGAACTGGAGTATTTGGGCCGCACTGATTTCCAGGTGAAGTTGCGTGGTCTGCGTATCGAACTCGGGGAGATCGAGTCGGCGCTCACCGCACAGGACGCGGTGGCGCAGGCAGTCGTACTTGTGCATTCCGATGAGCGGACCGGCGATCAGCTGGTCGCCTATCTGGTCGCGAACCCGGACCGCGCCATCGTTGTCGACACCGTGAAGAACACCCTCGGCGAGCAGCTGCCCGCCTACATGGTGCCCACGGCCTATATGGTGCTCGACGCGTTCCCGCTCAACGCCTCCGGCAAGCTGGATCGCAAGGCACTGCCCGTACCGACCTTCGCGGCCAAGGTATTCCGCGCGCCGACCACGCCGGTGGAGGAGATCGTCGCGGGCACCTTCGCCGAGGTGCTCGGTTTGCAGGGTGTCGGCCACGGTGTCGGCCTGGACGACGACTTCTTCGAACTCGGCGGCAATTCGCTGATCGCCACCCAGGTGGCGGCGCGGCTCGGCGCGGCACTGGACACCCAGATCCCGGTGCGCGCGCTGTTCGAGGCCTCGAATGTCGCGGCACTGGCCGCGCTGGTGGAATCGGCCGCCGGAGCGGGCGGCCGGGCGGCGCTGACCGCACAGCCGCGCCCGGAGCTGGTGCCGCTGTCGCTGGCCCAGCAGCGGATGTGGTTCCTCAACCGCTTCGACAACCAGACCGCGGT